>JAAYNQ010000068.1 GCA_012520725.1 Syntrophomonadaceae bacterium
AGAGTCTGTCCCGGCCACCAGGTAGAGGGGTGCTCATTTTGCTTACTGATCAAGTATTGACGGTATCTAATGCCCGACCAAGCAAAGTTTGGCTAAATCGATTTCTGTGGGCGCTTTTGCCTGCTTGCCAGCCGGCAGAAATCTTTAGCTTTGCTGTCAGTTTAAAGTAATTACTGCGTATTTTTATTATAAAGGACCATAAACCCCATACCTTTCGCCTGCCAAGGTAGAGGAAATCAAGCGTATTACCTTGGTGCTTGATATAAGGGGGTTAAAGACCTAAAAGCGGATTGGGATATTTGAGAGGAGAGTGGTTAATTTGCTCAGCAAGCGTTGCAAAATTATGGTTTGGGTGGTTTTGACTCTGTTTATGGTCAGTCTGGGACCGTCTATTGCTCTGGCTGACAGCAGCCCCGGTATTTCACTGGAAGAGGCTATCAAAATAGTAAAAAACACCTTTGAGGTACCACAGGAGTTCCAGGAATTCAGCTCCGGTTTTGCTAATTACGACAAGCGTCAGATATGGCATTTAAACTGGAATGCGCTTCAGGAACCAGGAAGTCAGGGGGGCAGCTTTAATGCCCAGGTGGATGCCCAAAGCGGTGAAATTATCAGTATGTCCCACTGGCAGCCGGGTAGTCCGGATAAGAAACAGGATGCCAAGATAAGCCCCTCTGAGGCCCGGGAGGCGGCAGTTGCCTTCTTGAATCAAGTGGCACCCCAGCGGG
The DNA here is from genome assembly GCA_012520725.1 of Syntrophomonadaceae bacterium. Classification (GTDB taxonomy): domain Bacteria; phylum Bacillota; class Syntrophomonadia; order Syntrophomonadales; family Syntrophomonadaceae; genus JAAYJK01. Next base: position 729 of record JAAYNQ010000068.1, read on the forward strand.
TAGCCTTTCTAAAGGAGATGCCGGACAATCAAATCATGGAACTGAGCCCTTACGGACCCGGCACTTATCAGGTGCGGTGGCAGCGGATGGAGAAGCAGATCCCGGTGGAGGGTGATGGGGCCGTAGTACAGATTAATCTAAGTGATGGCCAGGTACGCAGTTACAACTTGAATTGGAGCCAGGCAGAAATGCCGGACCCCACTGGGATTATCAGCCAGGAAAAAGCCCAGCAGTCATTCAAGGATGCTGGAATGCTGGAACTGCAATACCTATTGAATAGTGGATTCAGGCCCCTGGCGTCTAATTCAGATGAAAACAAGGTAGCCCTGGTTTATCGTCTGGTGCACAAGTCATACGGGGTTATCGATGCTATGACCGGTGAGCCCCGGGAAAGTGGCCGGCAATATCTGAATGAAAAGGAGATGGCAGTGAAAGGAAGTGCAGATCAAGCAGCAATTCCATTAACCCCAGAGGAAGAGAGGGAGATAGGAACGACTGCCAATTTGCTTACCCAGGAACAGGCAGCAGCCGCTGTACACAAGTGGATTAAAGCGCCGGAAGGGGCTGTACTTAATTCAGCCAACCTGGAGAAAGACTGGCAGGATCCGAATTTGCGCATCTGGAATCTGCATTGGTCCTCCCAAAAGGATGATAGCTATTCTTATTTGTGGGCTCAGGTAAACGCTGCCACCGGCGAAGTGTTGAGTTTTAGCCTGGGTTATCCCCAGAGCGACAAGGCGAAATATACTTTGGACAGGGAAGGCGCCAGACGCATAGCGGAAGCCTTTTTAAAGCAGATTCAACCGGAACGTTTCACCCAAGTAAGCTTGGAAGCCGAGCAAGAGAGTGAAGCAGTGGAACCCTATGAGGGACCTAATTGGAGCCTGCAATGGACTCGCCTGGTAAATGGGATAAAATGTCCCGGCAATGGATTTAATGTAAGTGTGGATCGCCATACCCGGCAGGTACTGTCTTATAGTCTGAATTGGTCGGAAAAGGAATTTCCCTCCCCAGATGGTGTTTTGAGCATGGATGAAGCAGAACAGGCCTTTCTTAAACATACCCCTTTGACCCTGATTTATTCGCCAGTCTATGGCCGGGATAGGGTGGAAAGCTACCAGCTGGTTTATGCACCTCAGGACCCCAATCAGAGAATTAGCTCTCAAATCATGGACGCCTTTAATGGTGAACCTCTGGATTGGCAGGGTAAACCCTGGTCAGAGCAGCCCCAGGCCTATTCCTTCGATGATATTGCCGGGCATTTCGCTGAAAAAGAGATCAACATGATAGGAAAAGCTGGTTTCATGGGGGAATACGGCATTTCTTTCCACCCCCAGGAAAATGTGAGTGCTGCATCTCTGTTCCGGGTCTTGATAGGGACTCGCAATGGATTGTACAGTGTCCAAAACTACAGCGATGAGGAGATTTTAATACTGGCCAGGAATATGGGCTGGTTAAAGGAGACTATCGCCAGCGATGCTGCAGTCAGCCGGGAGCTTTTGGCTAAAGTAGTGATTCGTTCCCTGGGATTGGATTACCTGGCAGAAGTTCCTGGGATCTATCGGTATCCTTACCAGGACCAGGTTGATCCGGTTCTCCAAGGTTATGCTACCCTGTGTTGGGGATTAGGAATTATAAAAGCTGATGGAAAGAGTTTCAGTCCTGGTAAACAGATAAGCCGGGCTGAAGCGGCTGTAATTGCTGTGCGCCTCTTAGGGCAGATCAACAGGTAAAACTAAGGAAGATAAGATAAGAAGGGAAATTTTTGGGATCAAGACATTACAGGGGGCGAAATCTCCGAAGCATATTTTAACACTGTAAGCAGTCCAAGACTGTGGAATAATAGGGGCAAATGATTTGCCCCTTTATTTAAGCCTAAAACCCCTAAACCATATACTACACCCATATAGCTGCCGCCCATAATGGAGGTATGAATACCATCCTGTGAGTTTTTGTGCCTATCATCCGGATCTAAGCTGGCGTTGTTTTAAAAAACGAAGTCCAGGTTTCCCAGTCCCAGTCGGCAGCTTGGATACTGTAAATACGGTGGGAAAGGGAAAAATCATGGGTGCTGACTTTTTCATAATAAATAAAAGAGTTTAAGATGGTTTCCTGGATTAGGTATAATAATCTAACTAATCTATTGTACTGGATAATATTTGATGATACTGTAAATAAAGGCCCAAGCTTAATCAGCTGAATTATGAAATAATAAAATTTTTTATAATGTCTTTAGAGAAAGGAAGGGTTATCATGAGTAAAACCGTTCTCTTTACCGGTTCCGCGGTAGCTATCATTACACCTTTTAAAAATGATGTAATAGATTTTGATAAACTGGAAGAGCTCATTGAATTTCAGATTAGCAATGGAAGCGATGCCATTGTTATCTGCGGGACTACCGGCGAAGTGAGTACTTTGCCGGATCAGGAGCATGTAGCTGCGGTAAAATTTACGGTGGAAAAAGTAGGACATAGGGTGCCGGTTATCGCAGGGGCCGGCAGCAACCATACCCAGCATGGCATTGAATTATCCCAGGCCGTTGAAGCAGCAGGTGCTGACGGCATTCTGTCGGTTACCCCCTACTATAACAAGACCACCCAAAAGGGGCTTTATCAGCATTACAAACTCATAGCAGGCAGTGTTAAAATTCCCATAATCCTCTATAATGTACCGGGCAGAACCAGTCTTAATATTAATCCGGAGACCATCCGGGATCTATCGCTGATTGATAATATTGTTGCCATTAAAGAATGTAATTTCAACCAGGTAGGCGATATAGTGAATTTATGCGGGGAAGATTTCACCATTTACTCCGGTGACGATGCAGTTGTGGTACCCATGATGTCATTAGGTGCCCAAGGGGTTATTTCAACCACCGCCAATTTGATTCCCCGGGATTTTCATGAAATGACAGCAAGCTATCTGGCTGGTGATATTGAAAAGGCCAGGAAGATCCAGCTTCGTGCCCTGGACCTGATCAAAGCGCTTTTTATTGAAGTGAGCCCTATTCCCATTAAAGCAGCCCTTAACTTAATCGGAATGGATGTGGGTATATGCCGACTGCCCCTGATAGAAATGAGTCAAGAGAATCTGGAAGTGCTTAAGCAGGCTATGCTGGCTTATGGATTTTCTTTGTCCCAAGCTTAATGCATTTAGCCTGGCCATATTAAAGCTGAGCTTATATAAGGCTATTAGCCTTGTTCCCCTGCAGCTGCCTCGGTTCCTGGAAAATGGCACTCAGTGGGTTGACAAAATCAGCTGTAGTGGTTATATTATTTAATAATTCGAAATTATGAAAGGCCTTGACGGAGAGAGTAGGTTTCAGCTGAACGATACAGCGAACCGGGGAGGGTGCAAGCCCGGTACCAGTAATCTGAAACTGAAAATCACTCCTGAGCTGCGGACCGAACGAGTAATCCAGTAGGCTCCGACGGTTTTCCCCCGTAAGCGGGAACGCATATGATGGTATGTCGGTATAAATGGGTGGTATAGCGAATGTCTTTTCAGGCTTTCGTCCCTTTGCGGGACGAAAGCCTTTTTAATTTACCGTGCTATCTTTTGGTATGAGGGGGAGGGCGTCGAGCTGCCCTGTTCCAACTAATTGTTATTTTGTACTCTTACCAGGCATAAGACTCAAGAACTTAAGAAGGATCAGGTTCTGTGCCCAGCTTAGGGAAACAGATGTTTTTATAAGTGCCCTTCGCTCTTGGTGGCATAGCCAAGGAAACAGATTTTACGGGCTTATTATTTATTTAATCATAGGAACTGGAGGAAAAAGCAATGGTGAGCAATGATATGGTAGAAATCCGCTGGCACGGCCGGGGCGGACAGGGGGCCAAGATGGCCTGCTTGCTACTGGCGGATGTGGCCGGCCTGGAAGGAAAATTCGTGCAGGGTTTCCCGGAATATGGACCAGAACGTATGGGAGCCCCCATAACGGCTTATAATCGCATCAGCAATAAACGCTGTACTGTTCATTCCAATATATACCATCCCGACTATGTGGTAGTAGTAGACGAAAGTCTCCTGGATAGCGTAGATGTTACCAGTGGACTCAAAGAGGGTGGGGCGCTCATTATCAACACTCCCAGTTCTCCGGCCGAGATTCTGCCCCGGCTTAGGGGATGGAACGGGAGAGTCTGTACCATAGATGCCCGTCGCCTTTCCGAGGAGTTTTTGGGCCGGAACTTCCCTAATACCCCTATGCTGGCTGCCACAGTTAAGGTAAGCGGGGTCTTGGAAAGCGATAGCTTTTTATCCCATATAGAGAAATCCTTTAAACACAAGTTTGCGGACCAGCCCCAGCTTATCGCAGGTAATATGGCAACCCTGAGAAAATCCATGGAGGAGGTGCAGTTAGGGTGATTAATGCCCAGGATATCAATGAAAAAACTCCCTGGCAGGATTTGACCCCCGGAGGAGAAATCTATGAAGCTGGAACCGCACGGGCATTTAATACCGGTGTCTGGCGTACCAACACTCCCGTTTTTCATGCCCAAGCCTGTAAACACTGCATGCTTTGCGTTCCCTTCTGCCCGGACAGTGCTATTCCAGTCAAAGACGGCAAACGCCTGGATTTTAATTATATGCATTGCAAGGGCTGCGGCATTTGTGAAAATGTTTGTCCATTCCCTGCTATTACCATGGTGACTGGAGGGGTGCCCCATGATTAAGCAACTGTCAGGCAATGAGGCGGTAGCTTATGCCTTGAAACAATTAAATCCTGACGTTATGGGAGCCTTCCCTATCACTCCCTCTACAGAAATTCCTGAATACTTTGCTCAGTATGTAGCCGATGGCCAGGTCAATACTGAATTCGTAACCGTGGAGTCCGAGCACAGTTCCATGTCCGTGTGCATAGCGGCTCAAGCGGCAGGAGCAAGAACGGTTTGTGCTACTTCTTCCTGCGGGCTGGCACTGATGTATGAGCTTTTGTATGTAGCAGCTTCATGCCGCCTGCCCATTACTCTGGTTTGCGTGAACCGGGCCCTTAGCGGGCCCATTAACATAAACAACGACCACTCGGACTCCATGGGTGCCCGTGATAGTGGCTGGATTCAGATCTATGCGGAAAATAATCAGGAAGCTTATGATAACGTGATAATGGCTATGCCCATCGGCGAAACTCCATGGGTACGCTTGCCGGTGATGACTTGTATGGATGGTTTCATTACCAGTCATGCAGTAGAGAATATGCAGCTCCTGGACAGCGACGTGGTGAAAAGGTTCGTGGGAGAATATAAACCTGAAAACTATCTGTTAAAAAAAGAAAATCCACTGGCGGTGGGTCCTTATGATATAAGTGCCTATTACATGGAACACAAGGTACTGCAGGCTGAGGCCATGAAGGCAGCCAAGGCCCGAATACTTGAAGTAGCGGCCGAGTTTGAAAGGATCTCCGGCCGGAGCTATGGCCTGTTGGAAGAATATAGAATGGAAGATGCAGAACTGGCTTTGGTTTTAATTGGATCCACGGCAGGCACTGCTAAAGCAGCTGTTGACCGGCTGCGGGAAAAGGGGGTAAAAGCCGGGCTGGTTAAAATAAGGGTGTTCCGTCCTTTCCCGGGCCAGGAATTGGCTAAGGCGCTGGCGGGTACCAGGGCGGTAGCCGTGATGGATAAGTCCGAGGGTTTTTCGGCTAATGGAGGGCCTCTATTCTCAGAGACCTGCAGTGCTTTGTATGATTGTAAAGAACGCCCTTATTTGATCAATATAGTTTATGGTCTGGGCGGCCGTGATGTGACCACTGGGGATATTGAGAAACTTTTCGGCCGACTGGCAAATATTGCTGAAACCGGGGATATAGGTTCGGTATATACCCATATGGGACAGAGGTCCAGGGAGGAAATAGCATGAGCAAAATATATAACCTGAAAAGGGAAGTTGAAAAACCCCCTCGTCTAACCGGAGGGCATCGGCTCTGCGCCGGGTGCGGGGCCGGGGTGGTGGTGTCAGGGGTCTTACGGGCTCTGAATCAAGAAGATAGGGCAGTGGTGGTTAATGCTACTAGTTGTTTGGAGGTTTCCACCTTTATGTATCCTTACACAGCTTATATGGACAGCTTTATACATTCAGCTTTTGAAAATTCTGCCGCTACCTGTTCGGGAGTGGAAGCAGCCTATAATGCTCTGAAACGCCGCGGCAAAGTGGATGGAACCGTCAAGTTCATCACCTTTGCAGGTGATGGAGGTACCTATGATATAGGGTTTCAATCCCTTTCCGGGGCCATGGAACGCGGCCATGACATGGTATATGTCTGCTATGACAATGAGGCCTATATGAATACCGGGATCCAGCGTTCATCATCAACCCCTCTTTTTGCCCGCACCACTACTACCCCAGTAGGTTCGGCGGGTCAGGGTAAGAAACAGAACAAAAAGGATCTGACCGAGATTTTGGTGGCTCATAATATCCCTTATGTGGCTCAGACTGCCCCTTTAGGTAATTTTAAGGATTTGCATACCAAATCCCATAAAGCCATCTATACTGAAGGTCCATGTTTTTTGAATATATTATCACCCTGTCCGCGGGGATGGGATTATCCCATGGCCCAGCTGGCCCAGATCACTAAACTGGCTGTGGATACCTGTGTTTGGCCCCTTTACGAAGTAGAGGAAGGGATTTGGCGTCTGAGCTATATACCAAAGAAAAAGCTGCCCGTGGAAGAATTCATGCGCCCTCAAGGCAGGTTCCGCCATATGTTCCAAAAAGGGAATGAATGGATGATTGAAGAAGTGCAAAAGCAGGTGGATCAGAGATGGGAAAGCCTGCTGGAGAAAACAGGTGCTTAGATTAATGATACAACTGGGAATGGATCCATAAAATATGCTATTATTAATTTTAATGAGGAGGTTTTGCCTATGGAACAGACCCTGTTTACTAATGAGGTCATTTTATCCTGGCTCCAGTATTTTTCACAAAACGTCCCCATCAACCTGGCAAAACTCAAGATGCTGGATATTACCGGGAAGAACAAGAATTTAATACCTACCGTTATGGGGAATCGGGCAGTATTAGTATTTACGGATGCCGGACACCCGGATATCTTCTACGACATGTGGACTGCGGAATTGGGAGACTGCGATATTTGGTACAATGAGGGATCAGATCCATCAGGCCCCATCAAGCACGACAAGGTTTCAGACATGATCAACCGCGGAATAAATGCCTCAGCAGCCATGCTGATTTTGAATCCCAACGCTGCCACCAATTATCATATAGGAATGGAGAACAGCCGTTTCGCCTGCGGCTCAGTTCAGTATGTGTGCCGGGAAGTCCGAGCCATTATAATGAGCAAGCTCAATCTGGGTGATCAGGATAATATATGTATAATATCAGGTGAGAGCATCGCAGTGGAGGCTGCCATAATTGCTGCTGAAGGCAGTGTAATAGCGGTGGAATACGACCGCCGGGATCGGGATACCATGAAATGTAATGTCGAAAAATTTGGCCTGAACAATGTAAGTATCATTGAGTCGTTGGAGGATGATATCCTGGATCGTTTGCCAAGGCCGAATATAGCGTTTATAGTAGCCAGTCCCAGGCTCAGTAGTGAAATAAAGAGACTCTTGGCCATTAATCCAGCCATGGATTTTGTGATCTACACCTTGGATTTTGAAATTCTCAACTCCCTTCCTGCTTTATTCCGGGAAACCGGCTTGCAGAGAACTGAGGCCATCCATATAGCGGTATCTAGAGTAAATAGTAAAAAGATGGTGGAGCCTTTTCCGGCTCCCTGGCTGATTTCTGCCCGAGCTGTCCAAGGGTAGTATTAGTCTTTGAGCAAATAAAATATCCTTGGAGGGTAAGAACCCCGTTCCGGGAACGAGGTTCTTCATTAAGGAGACGTACTGTTTTTACAGGGGTTTAGAAACTGGTACTAAGATCCTTGGGCATCACAATTGCCCGGTCCGGTATTATTTGATACATAGCGGGTATTACTGGTCCTTTATCGATTATCTTTTGACCGGCTACAAATGCGCTGGCCGGCAAAACCCTACGCACTTCTATGAGGCTGGAACCATACCAGTAGGAAAAATCGTTAATTATTCCTATAGCGGTAGGGTTTCCCTTGCAGGTATTGATTATGCAAGGTTTGCCGTTGATTACCCCCATGTATATAGCTACATGTCCAATATGGGTTCGGGCTGGTTGGTCCGAGTTCCAGAAGGTGAATATGTCACCGGGTTTTAGTTTTTCGACCCCTACCAGGGAGTATTTAGATGATCCAGCTATTTTTTTGCCATATACCCCCTCAACCTTTACCCCTACTGAGCCATAGTTTTTGGCTGCCGAAGTGATGGAATATCCGAAATCCTTGTAAACCAGAGAGACAAAATTGGAACAATCAATATAGCCAGTGCTGGCATACTTACTATGACCATACTTCATATAGCCATATTCCATGTACCAAATCGCGCGTCCCACCAGAGTTTGTGCCAGACTGCCGTCAAAGCTGGACCGGAAAGCATCAACAATCGGTTTCTCATGTTGATTATAATGACGAATACTGGCTGCAGTAGGTGCCTGGGCGGAGGATGATACCGGGGGAGAGGGGTTAATTCCCGCTAAGGCCTTATTGAGTGCGGCCCTGCTTATTGGACCAACCACCCCATCCGTTTTTAATCCCTGGGACTTTTGAAAACTCACAACGGCATCATGGGTTTTGGGGCCAAACCACCCATCAATACTATTGGAATAAAAGCCTAAGCGGCTAAGGTCTTTCTGCAAAAGGCTGACAGCTGAACCCCGGCTACCCAGGGCTAAATCCTGGTTACCATAATCACTCGCTTTTGCCAAAGCCTTATTCAGTGCGGCCTTGGTTATTGGACCAACTACCCCATCCCTTTTTAGTCCCTGGGATTTCTGAAAACTAATAACCGCGTCATAGGTTTTGGGGCCAAACCATCCATCAATACTATTGGAGTAAAAGCCTAAGCCGCTAAGATCTTTCTGCAAAAGAGTGACGGCCGAACCCCGGCTGCCCAGGGTTAAATCCTGTGCCCCATAATCACTGGCTTGAGCTGCAAGAGGTATAATAGCCACCATTACCATGGACAAGATACAAGTAAAAAACAATTGTTTGCTACGTAATGTAAGCACAAGTGCCTCCTTTCCGAAAACAGGGATAAGAAAATGAAAAACCCCCGTTTTGATCAGCTTTTTTATAGTTCCAAATCCAAATATTAAGTTTTTCCGGGGCGCCTCCTTAATATTAAAGTTATTCGCTTCAATTCCATTACTACCTTTTGGTAAATTTGGACAATTAAATCTCTGTTGGTCTTTAAAGGTCCTGATGGTCGTATTATCCTGGATTGGGAGGTTTAGCAGGCTTTGATGGAAAAAAGTGGAATTAATTGCAATGGCGTCCTTATTGCTATCCTCTTACTGCTTTGCTTTTTTATTTATTTATCGGTATAGGATTAAATTTTTAAAATAAAAGGCCTGAATTTAAAAGGGATTTGAGAGAGAAAAGAGAAAAACCTATAGAGAATATTAGAGAATGAACTGTAAAATTATTGAAGTGAGCTGGCATTTATGAGTAAAAGATCTATGATTAGCAGAAAGCACAAAAAATTTACCTACCTTATTATAATAGTTTTTCTTATCAGTATTTTTGGAGGATTGTTTTCCAATTTCCATTCCACTCAAAGATCTGTACCAGGTTCAGGGCAGGGGGTGGCTAATCTTGGCCAGGAATATTTCATTGGGAATAACGAGAGTTTAGGTACAAAGCCTGCTTATTCCTCTATTTTGCATGGAACAGGATTTCTTATGTCATCTCTGGAGCAAGCCCTTGAGAAAGCTGAAGAGCATGACGATTCTGCTGATATATTGCAAAGCAAGGGAAATATGTATTATGGATTGGGCAATTATGAGCAAGCTGCAAGTGAATGGTCAAAGGCTATTGAATTGGAACCTGATTTGGCCCAATTATATGTCAACCGGGGGATTGCTTATATTCACCTGGGGCGGTTTCAAGCCGCTATAGCTGATATGCAAAAAGCGATAGACCTTGAGGGTTATTCTGATTTAACCTGCAATTTGCTAGGAAATCTATATTATCATTTGGAAGAATATGAATTGGCGGTGCAATATTATACTAAAGCTATACAGTTTACAAAGGATGATCCACAAATATATTTCAATCGTGCCAATGCCTATCGTGAAATAAATAATAGTAATGCAGCACTGGCTGACTACAGCAAAGCTATCAGTCTTTTCCCCCAGTATTTTGAAGCTTATAACAACCGTGGTAGTATATATCTATCATTATCAAATTATGATTTGGCTTTGAAAGACTTTTCCCAAGCCATTAGTTTGAATCCTCATCACGCCTTCGCCCATTATAATCGAGGCAATACACATTTTAAGCTGGGCGAGACAGAAAAAGCAATTGCTGACTGGACCCGGGCCATTGAGCTGGAACCGGAACAAGCCATGTTTTACCTTAACCGGGCCAACGCCTACAAGCTTTTGAACAAGGATGATCTGGCTGCCCAGGATTTGCAGAAATCCTTGCAGTTACAACCGAATATAGGAACAACCTATTATAATCTGGGAAATATATATTTTGCCCAGAAAGATTATTCCCAGGCTATTAGCAATTTTACCAAGGCTTTGGAACTGGTATCTGACAACCCCCTATTTTATTTCAGCCGGGGGAATGCTTACCGGGAGACCAAACAATTCCAGGCGGCTTTAGATGATTTTTCCAAAGCCATTAACTTGTCACCGGAAAACATTGATGCTTATAACAATCGGGGCAGCATTCATCTGTCCCTGGGTAATTATGATGCTGCCTTGAACGACTTTTCTCACGTCATATCCCTTGATCCAAACTACACCAACGCCTATTACAATCGGGCCTTGATCCATTTACATAAAGGAAACTATCAGCAGGCAGTAAATGATCTTAACATAGTTATTCATCATAAGCCTGATTTAATTGTTGCCTATCAACAACGGGGATTGGCCTATTTTTATCTGCAAAAATATGAAGCAGCCAACAGTGACTGGCAGACCTATTTAAGATACGTTCCCGAGGATGCGGAGACATTTTACCGGATGAGTCTAATTTACTTTAATCAGCAAAATTATGATACCTGTCTGAGCTATTTGGACAAAGCAATAACTGCAGATCCCAATTATGGCTTGGCCTATTCACAGCGAGGAAATATACACTTGATGCAGAAGAATTACGAAAAAGCCGCCAATGATTATACCCTGGCCATAGAACACAATAATGCACAGGATCTGGTATACTTTAATCGCGCTCTGGCATATTTATATCTTAATAGAATTCAGGATGCCAGGAAGGACTTTGAAGAGGTTATCAAAATAAGCACAAATGAAAAATTAGCAGCTGATGCCAGAAAAGCATTGGATGCCATGAACAAGGAAAAGTAAAAAAATACCTTTTGATTAGTAAGTGAGTGCTGCTAATAGGCTAAATTACGAATAGATTAAATTAAGTAGTAGAAGTTTTGTGGATAATTATGCTATATTATAACTTGAAGAACGAGTAAATTTAATAACATTAAATAGATATGGGGTGGGCTTAAAGATATGAGGATATTAGCCTTTCGGAGATTATTATCATATAAAAGGAAGAAAGCTTTTAGCATTTCTCTTTTAGCTATGCTAATTATATTAATCTGTTCGGCACAGGTATGTGCTGCCACAAATGACTATCATTCAGATATTTCTGGGCAAAATTCGAGCAATTATAGTTCAGAAGCTGAAACGAATGGTGGTGATAGCAGCGGTGTGTCAAGCCCGGCCCCGGACGGAAATCAGCCAAGTGATTCAGATGAATACTCTTCAAACCAAACCTCCTCTGATGAAGGAACT
>JAAYNQ010000069.1 GCA_012520725.1 Syntrophomonadaceae bacterium
AAGCCCAGCAAGTCTTTATCACCAAAATATTGAATTGGGCTGAACGCACCCGCACCGGTGATAAACAGGAATTAAGTCTGGATGCCGATCTTATGAAACACTGGCCTATACTGGCTGCAGATCGTCGAGGATGCCGCAAAGACCTCTGTCCTTATCATGAGAAGTGTTTTCGCTTGAAGATGATGCGCAACCTGCATAAAGCCGATATCATTGTAGTAAACCATGCTCTTCTCCTGTCTGATTTACAGGTTAACCACAGCCTCTTGCCGGAATATAAATACCTGATTATTGATGAAGCCCATCATTTTGACCGGGAATCCTTTGACAAGCTGGCCTATACTTTTTCCTATTTGGAAAGCAGTGACTTGCTTAAAGCCTTGTACTACAAGGATAAAAAGTTTGCCCGCGGTTACCTGCAGCATTTGAAAAGCCGCTATCCCCATTTGCTGGAAGCTCTGAACGGGACCAGTGAGATAGTAGCCAGGTCCATTGAAGGATTGGACAATATTTTTTCCCTATTGAGCAGCAGCAGGCAGTCCCGGGAAAGTAATTATTCCCTGGTAATAGAGGATGGACATCTGGAACAGAAATCCTTTATTCAGCTAATCGATGCCTACCTGGAATGGCAGGGCAACATGAGGGTGTTGATGGAACAGCTCAGAGCTTTGCAGCAGGAACTGAGCGGACGGGAAGAAGAAGGGGAGATAAGCGGCTTTCTGGGGAGTATACAGGAAGTGGCGGAAAATGCCTACCTGATAATGGAGGAAAACCTGGGTCGAAAGGATTGTATCAACTGGATCGAATACAGAAACGGCCTGGCCCTGGCCATCACTTCCTCCTTTGTTAAGATCGGTGACATATTAAGGGATCGTTTGTATAATCACCTGGACAGCTTGATCATGGTTTCCGCTACCCTGGCCATAGAAGAGCGTTTTGATTATTATCTGGATAAAGTAGGCCTGAATGATTATCAAAGTGATGAACGATTAAAAACCGTCTTGCAGAAATCCCCCTTCGATTACGAGAATCAAGCCATTCTCTATACCGTAGCCAATATGCCTCCCCCCAACAGCCCGGAACACAGCACTGCTACCGCCCGGGTCCTGATGGATATTATCGAGGCTACGGGAGGAGGTATTCTGGTTTTGTTTACTGCCCGCAAGCAGTTGCAGGAGGTTGCCCAGGCCATCGGGCCTTTATGCCAGGCCCAGGGTATTGATCTTCTGGTTCAGGACCAGAATGGATCATCAGGCTTATTGCTGGAGGAGTTTGTAGCCAGCAAGGATTCAGTGCTCCTGGGCCTGGAGACTTTTTGGGAAGGTGTGGATGTAAAAGGGGATTCTCTGCGCTGTGTAGTTATAAGCAAACTGCCCTTTCGTTCACCTTCCGATCCTTTTTGCATGGCAGCCGATAAAAACTGTCGCTTCCAGGGTCGCAATAGCTTTCAACACTTTATGTTGCCAGATGGGGCCATGCGCTTTAAGCAGGGTACCGGTCGTTTAATCAGGAGTGAGACTGACCGGGGAGTAATAGTGGTCCTGGATCACCGTCTGGAAAAAAGCAGTTATGGAAAAACCTTTAAAAAAAGTATACCTATAGTAAAAACCCTTTCCCTGAATGAAAAAGACCTGGTCCGGGAAATTCGCAGTTTTATTGCTCCTTCCTCTGCCAGTGAACAGTAACTTTTTTTATTATATCCTCATACTATGCATAAAGAGGAAGTCAGCTTTAAGGAGGATTCCAAAATGAGAGTATATTATATAAAATTGCCCGGGTTTTTGCGTAAGCTGCTGTTAAAGGTATGGGGATGATATAAGATCACTGGATAAAAGAAGATAATCAGCAGGAGGTTTTGAAGATGCCGGCACCTCGCTTGCTCATTGCCATACTTTATCTGACCCTGGGTCTCCTGCTGCTTTTGCTTTCCCTAAAGATTTGATAATGGGGATGGCTCCAGGGCAATCCCCTGACCAGTAAATATGAAAATCTCACTATGCCGGAACGGGGCGGGCCCAAGACCGCCCCCAAGAGCTTGGCGATTGGAAATCAGCTTTCCCTGATCCTTCATATGTTATTGCTCAGACCCACACCTAGAATACCCCCCAAACCCCCTGCTACCAGGCAAAGCATTAAAGTAAAAAGAAAAGTCTTCATACTGATCAGGGCCGGGTTAAAGACCAGGGTGGCTATGAACATCAGGACAAAGAAGGCTACTCCCATATTGATACCCCGTAAGAGTCCTTTGGAACCATGAACTTTACTAACATGACAGGCTCCCCAAAAGATGCTGATAACCATGATTATATTGCCCAGGGGAGTGAAAAGCTTCTCGGACAATCCAGTATAGTACACCAGGATGGTTGCCAACAGGGAAAGCAATACTGAAGCCAGCAAGGCTTTACCCAAGCCCACCAGTTCAATTGACAGGTTTTTTATCATAAAAACACCTCCTCTGTAGGCACAATATGCTTGTCAACCGCATTTTATTACTCTAATTAAGGAAGAGGAGGAATAATTTAACATAAGAATGGATGCTGGAATTAGAAAAAGGAAACCACTATGCTGCGGTTGCGGGGACCATCAAATTCAGCAAAGAAGATTCCCTGCCAGGTTCCTAGCATAAGTCTTCCATCCTTTAAAGGGATAGTTACCGAAGAACCAATTAAGCTGGCTTTAATATGGGCATCCGAATTACCCTCCCTATGCCTGAAATCCATAGTATCAGGAATCAGCTGGTTAAGCCCCATGATCAGATCCCGTTTAACATCCGGATCTGCATTCTCATTGATGGTAACTCCTGCCGTAGTATGGGGTACAAATACCAAACAGGCTGCTTGGTCCTGGCCCTGTTCCCGGGCCAGTTTTTGAATCTGATCGGTGATATCGATCAGTTGATTTTTTTCCCGGCTTTTTAACTTGATGGTAAACATATGATCCTCCTTCATCGCTATTCTATGAAAAAATTATAAGCTAATTTCCCACTTTCTATCATAGTAATAGAATAGACTATTGGATGCGAGGAGGAAAATATGCAGCAAGTATTGATTATTGCCCTGGCAGCCGGCCTATGTACCCTTATGGGAGCTGTTTTACTCTTCCTGAAGAGAGACTGGAACGACCGGGCACTGGCCATATTTTTGGGTTTGGCTGCCGGAGTTATGGCTGCAGTAGTCTTAATGGACATGATGCCATCGGCCCTGCTCTATGATTGGAAAGCGGCCCTGGGAGGGGTAGCTCTTGGCTTTTCTTTCTTATGGGTATTTAATCGCCTGATTTTTTCTTCTGTTAATTCCAAAGACAGCTTATTGGGTTTGGGCTACCTGATTATGCTGGGAATTGCCATGCATGACCTGCCCGAAGGCATGGCAATTGCCTTAGGCAGTGAGCTAAAGGCCAGAACCGGCATGGTCATAGCCCTGGCCATAGGAATTCATAATATACCGGAAGGCATGGCCATCGCTGCTCCACTGCTGATGGGAGGATTAAGAAGATTACATATACTTTGGCAGGTCCTGCTCTTAGGCCTGATTACTCCTCTGGGTACCCTTTTAGGTCTATTGTTAATGGGTGCCTTACCCGGAATATTGCCCTGGTTGATGGGAGCAGCATCAGGCATTATGTCCTACCTGGTACTGTGCCAGTTGTGGCCGGAAGCGGGCAGGAAAGGAAGCAGGCCCAGGTATTTGGGCCTTTTCCTCGGTATAAGCATAATTACCCTGGCTACTTTTCTATAAGCCTTAAGGCCTGGAAAGTGAACTCTTGGCCCCGATTTATTATCAAACCCCTCTAAAGCCTAAGCGCTTTGCTCCTGACCTGGTCCAAGCAGGTTAATTCAGAAGTATGCGAGTGCCCACGGCCAGTAAGACTATGCCCAGGATGTCGGTGTAGTGGAAGACATATTTTTTCATGCCCAAAAGAC
The DNA here is from genome assembly GCA_012520725.1 of Syntrophomonadaceae bacterium. Classification (GTDB taxonomy): domain Bacteria; phylum Bacillota; class Syntrophomonadia; order Syntrophomonadales; family Syntrophomonadaceae; genus JAAYJK01. Next base: position 3,920 of record JAAYNQ010000069.1, read on the forward strand.
CAAAATTATCAATCACCAGGGCGGTGATTATCTGGGCGGCAATAATTGCTGTGGTAGCGTTACCTACTCCGACCTCAGGAATAACCCGTACCACCGCGTATATTATGATTACATTGAGCACTCCTCCCAGATAAGCATACCAGGGTGCCTGAGAGAGTTTGCCCAGGTTGCTGAAACCTATTCCTCCTACCAGTATTATGGCCAGGACCGTGGCAGTCCCGATCAGATGAACTATTAGGGTTGATTCCCATATCCCCAACACTTTGCCCAGGGCAGCATTTAAAGTGCCTTGTACCGCCATGGCAGCTCCGGCCAGAGCGGCTAAACCCAGAGATAGGTATTTGATCATCATTAGCTCTCCTCGTTTTTCCTGTTATTGTACTCATAAGCAGATTTTTTATTCCAGGATTGGAATCAAGGCTGGAAATGAGCAGCTGGCTGGACCAGCAGGAGGAGATGAAGGGTAGGGAGTAGAATAATTTAGAACATATGTTTCTTCTGGCCCAGGCAGTCAGCCGCTATGTCCTGGCCAGTACGGATAAATCATAATGGAACCTATTTCTTGCGCTGCCGGGCAGTGTATATCCTAATCAAGGCCAAGATTTTTAACCCGGCTTTTTTAGACTGTTGGCTCAAGTCTTTTATTTAAGGGAGGTGAAGCACTTGGCGGTCAAGTTTGTCCTGGGCCGATCGGGAGTGGGGAAAAGTTCATATATATTTCAGGAGATCAAAGAGGAGTTGGCTGGGAGCCAGGAAAAGCCCCTGATACTGCTGGTACCGGAACAGTATACCCTGCAGGCGGAGCGGGATCTGATAAAGAATCTCAATTTGCCCGGGATTATGGGGGTGGAGGTATTAAGTATCAGCCGGCTGGGACACAGAATACTTAATGAGACCGGTAGAAACAGGAAAACGTTTATCAAGCAGCAGGGCAAGCAGATGCTTTTGCAGCGGATAATAAATGAAAGGTCAGCTCAATTAAAACTTTTTTCCCGGGCCGGTAGACAGCAGGGCTTTATCAAAAGCCTGGCTGAGTTGATCACCGAGCTTAAACAAGAGGATATTACTCCCGAACAAATGTGGGAAAAGTCAAGGGCCATTAAGGGCAGCAGCACCCTGGGGCAGAAATTGCATGATATTGCTCTTCTGTATGAGCAGTTTAACCTCTATTTGCAGGAGAATTACCTGGATATGGAGGACTACATTAATTTAGTGATTGAGAAGATGAAAGATTCCAGGCTATTGGCCGGAGCTCGAGTCTGGATCGATAGTTTTACCACCTTTTCCTCCCAGAGTTTAAGGGTAATAGAAGAAATAATGCTGCGGGCCGGTGAAACTGTGATATCCTTGACCCTGGATCCTAAAATGGATGTAAGAGATGCCCAAATCTTTGAATTGTCCTGGCATACCTACCGTAAGATAAAGGAGATTGCCAGGCAGCGAGGCTTGGAGATTAAAAGCATAAAACTTAAAGGCCCGGGAGCCGGATATAAAAACCCGGCCCTGGTATTCCTGGAAAAGGAGCTTTATAGTTATCCTTTTCACTCTTACCAAGCAAGTTGCCCGGAAATTAGGGTGTTTGGAGCTCGCAACCTTAACAGCGAGGTGGAAAACCTGGCCGCCGAGATCCTGGAACTGCTTAGAGAGCAGGAGTACCGTTACCGGGATATTGCGGTAGTATGCAATAATCTGGAAGCATACGGACCCTTGATCAAAAGGGTTTTTGATAAATATGGGATACCCATATTTCTGGATGAAAAACGGGAAATAATGAACAACCCCATGGTGGAGATGATTTTAGCGGTCTTGGAATTGCCCGGGGGCGGGTATCGCTATGAGGAAGTTTTTCGCTATCTGAAGACTGGTTTTGCCGGCTTGACTTGGGAGCAATGCGATACCCTGGAAAACTATGCCCTGGCCTATGGAATCAAGGGCAGGGATTGGAAGGCAGGGTTTACCCGGGGTGAGGAAGGGGACCTGCCTGAACTGAATCGTTTAAGGGAAATGGTATTTAAACCCCTGCAGAGTTTGGAGGAAGAACTGAAGGGAAGCAAGACGGTCCGGCAAATCTGCCAGGGGCTTTTGAATTTCTTTGAATCCATCCAACTACCGGCTCAGGTTCAGCTGTGGATAGAGAGGCTAGGGGAGCAGGGTTGCTACGAAATGCAGAGTGAATGCCGTCAAATATGGCAGGTGCTAATGCAAACCCTGGAAGATATGAGTTCTTTGCTGGGAGATCAGATCCTGGGTTTGAATGAATTCCGGCAGGTATTGGAGGCCGGCCTGCAGTCTTTGGAGATGGGGGTAATCCCTAGTACCGTAGACCAAGTGCTGGTGGGCAGCATTGGCCGGTCCAAGAGCCATCATATTAAAGCTCTCTTTGTAATCGGGGTGAATGACGGAATACTTCCTACCGGTACTTGGCCGGAAGGGATTTTGAGTCAGGAGGAAAAAGACTATTTGCGCCAGGTGGGTCTGGAGATAGGTTTTAATCGAGATCTTAAGGCAGTGGAGGAAGATTATTTGATTTATAGTGCTTTAAGCAAGCCGTCCCATATCTTGCGTCTTTCCTATGCCTGGTCGGACTTGGAGTCCCGGGCCTTAAGACCTTCCTTGTTGATAGCCCGTTTTAAGCAGCTTTATCCCCAACTGGAAATGACCCATGACCTGATAGAAAATACAGAACTGGAGCACAAGCTGATATCAACCCCCAACAGCACCTATAAATATCTCCTGGAGCAGATGCGCAGCTACCTGGATGGCCGGGAGATAGACCCTATATGGTGGGACGTTCACAGCTGGTATTGGCAGCATCCTGAGTGGCAAAAACGCCACCAGGCCATACTTGGTGGTTTTTATTATAATAACCAACCAGAAAGACTGGGGGCGAAAGAAGCCCGGCAATTGTATGATCGGCCCTTAAAAGCCAGTGTTTCTAGCCTGGAAAAGTTTATAAATTGCCCCTTTGCCCATTTTATGCACTATGGCCTTCGCCCTCAGGCACGAGCCTTGTTTGAGTTGGGGGTGCCTGATTTAGGAGATATCCTGCACCGCATTCTGCAAGGGGTAAGCCGGCGTTTATCATTGGAAAAGCTGAGCTTTGCGGATCTGGACCAGAGTACCTGCCACCGGATTACTGATCAGGTAAGTGAAGAATTGATGGCCGATTACCAGCAGGGTATCTTTCATAGCAGCAGCCGTTATCGTTATATGTCCCAGCGTTTAAAGAGGATCAGCCGGCGTGCTGCCTGGACCCTGAGTACTCAACTGCAAAAAGGGCAGTTCGCCTTTGCCGGGCATGAAATTAGATTCGGACTGGAGGATTATTGCCATTTGCCGGCCCTAAAAGTGGAATTGCTGGGGGGAGAAATAATCTATCTGGAAGGACGCATCGACCGTCTTGACCTCCTGGAAGAGGGCGATGAAGTCTATGTTAAGATCATTGATTATAAAAGCGGCCCGCGCAGTTTGAAGCTGGATGAGATTTATTACGGCCTCAATCTGCAATTGATAATCTACCTGGCGGCAGTAATGCAGGGTTTGAAAGAAAAAGAAGGCAAAAGCGCACGTGCAGCCGGAGTGTTTTACTTTAGACTGGATGATCCATTGGTGGATGGAGATGAAGCTATGGATCCGGCCCTTATTGAGGCAGCTATTAATAAAAAGCTTAGGATGACCGGACTAATGGTGGCTGATATCAGGATAATACGCCAATTGGACAGTGAATTTGATACGGTTTCGGATATTCTTCCGGTCAGGATTAAGCAGAATGGTGAGTTCTACAGTGGATCCCCGGTGCTGGAGGAAGAACTCTGGGAAAGATTGGTGGAACATGCCCTCAATAGAGTGGCAGAGGCTGCTTCCGGGATATTAGGGGGATCGGCGGATATTGCACCGGTTAAAAAGGGAGAAGATACTGCCTGTCGTTACTGTGAATATCACTCCATTTGCGGATTTGATCCCTTGCTGGAAAACAATTGCTATGTAAACTTGACGGCCTGTCCGGACCAGGAGGTATTAAAAAGGCTCAGCAGCTCGGATAAGGAGGGGGAAAGACATGTCTAAATGGACCCCGGAACAGCGCCAGGCTATAGATAGCCGGGGCCAAAACCTGCTTTTATCGGCTGCAGCAGGATCAGGCAAAACAGCGGTACTGGTTCAGCGGGTTATTGACCTGATTATTAAGGACAGGATTGATATTGACCGTTTGTTAATAGTGACCTTTACTCAGGCGGCAGCAGCGGAAATGCGGGAGAGAATCAATAAAGCCATTTTTGAGGAACTGCAAAAGGCTCCAGTGGAAATCCAGAAGGATCTGCGCCGGCAGCTAACCCTGCTCAGCCGGGCCTCCATCAGTACTATTCACTCTTTCTGCCGGGAAGTGCTGAAGAAGTACTTTTTCCTGATCGATATAGATCCTAATTTCCGGGTAGGGGATGAAAGCGAAAGCGCCATCATTAAAATGGGTGTGATGGAGGAATTGATCGAATCCGAATATGAATCAGGACAGCCGGAGTTTTTGGAACTGGTGGAAATGTTTGGCGGCAACAAGAGTGACCAGGGGCTCCTGGAATTAATCAGGCAAGCTTATGAATTTATCCAAAGTCAGCCGGATCCGGAAGCCTGGCTAAAGGAGAGTGTCAGCCATTTTAAGCTCAGCCCGGAAGATTTTGCCCATTCCCCCTGGCTGCAGGAACTGGGCCGGCAGTCTGTACTGCAACTGGAAGCAGCCCGGGATATGCTGCAAAAGGCCTTAAGAATAAGTGAAGGCCCCGGTGGACCGGCAGAATATAGAGATACTATCCGGGATGAAATACTGCAAGTGGAACAATTAATGGAGGGGGCTGCCGCCCAAGGGGAATCTTTCTATGAGCAATTACCCTCCTTAAGCTTTAAATCCCTTAAGCGAGCAGGCAAAGATACCGATAAATATTTAAAAGAGAAAGCCCAGCGGTGGCGAGGTGAGGGAAAGAAACTGCTGGAAAAACTGCGTAATGCTTTACAGGATCTGGAACAATACCGGCAGGACTTGGAATACCTCTATCCCTACATGGAGTATCTTTGTGGTCTGGTACTGAAATTCTCAGCCTCTTACCAGCAGAAGAAAAAGGAGAAAAACCTTTTAGACTTTAATGACTTGGAACACTTGGCTTTGAGGGTTCTTAAACAGCAGGAGGTAGCCGGAGAATACCGTAAAAAATACGAATATATTTTTGTAGATGAATATCAGGACAGCAACCAATTGCAGGACTGCATATTATCCACTATCTGCAGGCCCAACAACCGCTTTTTGGTAGGTGATATTAAACAGAGTATCTATAGATTTCGCAATGCTGATCCCTCACTATTTTTGGACAAATATACCACTTATTCCAGAGGGGAGGATGAAGCCCACCGGCGCATTGACCTGGGGCGCAATTTTCGCAGCCGGGCCCATATTTTAGCCGGGATAAATTATCTATTTACATATATTATGAGCCGGGAATTGGGAGAGATCGACTATGACCATCAGGCCAGGCTATATCCAGGACTGGGAAAGGATGCAAGTGAAGATGCTGATATTCAGCTTATTTTAGTGGATAAGAGCAAAGAGGAAGGTGCTGACAAGGATGACTTACTGGAGGAATTGGAAGAACTAAACGCTATTGCTCTGGAAGCCCGTATAGCAGCTTCCCGGATTCGTGAACTGCTGGGAAGTATGATTTATGATGCCCGGAAAGGTGAGTATCGACAGATAGCTTACCGGGATATAGTGATATTGATGCGGGCTACTCGCAGGTGGGCATCTGAATTTATGGAGGTATTCCGGGCTCAGGGTATTCAAGTTTATACTGACAGCAGTGGTGGCTATTTTGAGGCGGTGGAAGTGGATTTAATACTAAAGCTCTTGCAGTTGATTGATAACCGGCGTCAGGATATTCCCCTCTTGAGTGTAATGCGCTCTCCTATCGGAGCTTTTGATATTGCTGAATTAACCCAAATCAGGTTGAGCTATCCTCAAGGTCATTATTATGAGGCGGTGGAGAATTACCGGCAGAATTTTAATGATGAACTAAGCCATAGAATTAATTTATTTCTGGAGCAGTTGGAAAGCTGGAGGGAAAGATCCCGGCTTATGCCCATAGATGAATTCATTTATAAGCTATTGATGGAAACTGGCTATTATTACTACGTAGCTGCTATGCCCGGGGGAAAACAGAGGCAGGCCAACCTGGAGGTGCTGGTAAATCGTGCCCGTCAATTTCAGGACAGTTCCATAAAAGGACTGTTCAATTTCACCCGCTTTATAGAAAATATCAAGTCCAGTTCCAGTGATTTGGATCTGGCTCGAGTCTTGGGCGAAAACGATGATGTAGTTCGCATAATGAGTATCCATAAAAGCAAAGGTTTGGAATTTCCTGTGGTGATAGTGGCCGGGCTGGGCAAGGGCTTTAACCGGGCTGATACCCGGGGACGGGTATTGTTCCACCCTCGCCTGGGTATGGGTCCCCTTCTGGTCCGCAGCGATCTAAGGATTAAGAGGGATACCATAGCCAGAATCGCCATGCAGTACCGCATACAGGTGGAAAACCTGTCCGAAGAAATGAGAATACTTTATGTGGCCATGACCCGGGCTCAGAGCAAACTCATCCTGCTGGGTTCGGTCAATAATCTGCCTGGACAAGCCGAAAAGTGGTGCCAGATCAGCAATCCCTATGAACTTATCAGGGCGCAAAACTATTTGGATTGGATTGGACCGGCCCTGGCCCACCATGCCGGAATCGATACCCTGCGAAAACTGGCGGGTGAAGGGTCTGATGGGATGATTTTGCATGAGGATGATTCCAGCTGGCAAATTGAGCTGCTGGACCGCTACCATCTGCAGGCGGAGGAAAGGGAAAAAAGCCAGCTTAAACAGGAATTCAAACAAAGGCTGGAAGAATATCCGGGCAGCAATGAGCTTCCAGACTTGATCAAGCGCTTGGATTGGAATTATCCATATCCCGGGGCGGTTAAGCTGCCTTCCAAATTGTCGGTATCCCAGCTTAAGCAAAGCGGCCTGGAGGAAAGGGAAGGGATGCAGGGGCCTATCAGCAGTTCAGCCCAAGTCGGGTCGGAGCAGACCCCGGATCATGATTCTCTATTGACTTCCCTGGAAAAGGGTACCCTTATGCATTTGCTCATGCAGCATTTGGAGTTCAAACCCTATCAGAGCCTGGAAGAATTGGAGCAGGCCATGGAAGAACTCCTGCATAGGGGAATATTGACTCCATCAGAGCTGGGCTTCCTGGATAAAGGAGCAGTATTGGCCTTTTTCCAGTCTTCTTTAGGCCAAAGAGCTATACAGGCCAGCCATATTTACAGGGAGATGGCCTTTAACCGGGTAGCTTCAGCCGGAGAAATTATGCCTCAAGGGGGGGAGTTGGAGGAGGAATTGCTGATTCAGGGGGTTATTGATTTATATTTTTTGGAAGGTGGGGAAGCAGTACTGGTAGATTATAAAACTGACCGGCTCCAGCCCTTTAATCGACAGGAAAGGATTGAATCCTATCGTATACAGCTGGAGCAGTACCGTAAGGCCATTGAGGAGATAAAGGGCATCAAAGTGAAGGAGGGCTATCTCTATTTCTTTTCCCAGGGTGAAGCCCTTAGATTATTATAGTAATTGCCAGCCGGTGAAATATTTGACATACTTTTTATTAGGGGGAATTATCATCGGCATCCAACAGAATAAATGTCATTCCAGGAGGGGGTTAGGGAGTGATAGTCGGTAATTTCATGCAAAAAGAAGTCATAGTTTTGGATTTAAACACTACTCTTTATGAAGCGGCGGGTATCTTCCTGCAGAATGAAATTGATGGTGCCCCAGTAGTTGATGGGGAGATAATGATTGGCCTGTTTACCAAAACTCATCTTATCCGGGCTATGTATGCCCAGGATGATTTTAATCGCCCGGTCAAAGAATATATGAGCAAGAAGGTTCGAACCCTGAATCCTAATGAAGAAATACTCAGTGTCGATATATCTCATACCGGCCGTTACCCAGTGGTGGACGAAAGCGGTCGGCTGGTAGGCATTATAACCAAATCTGATATAATGGTAGCTTTGAATGAGATTGTAGCTGAGGTTTATGGTCAAATGGAAACGGTCATTAACTCAGCTTATAATCCCATTGTGGCCATAGATAAAGAAGGTTACATAAATATATGGAACCGGGCCATGGAGAAGATGAGCAAGAAAAAGGCCAGTGAAGTATTGGGGCGCTTCATCAACAATATTATTCCCGAGA
>JAAYNQ010000070.1 GCA_012520725.1 Syntrophomonadaceae bacterium
AGACAAGAAAAACTATTTTACGGAAGCGTTAACAAGTTGGCAGAGTCTGTTTGCCAACGGAGTTTGTATTGCCTAAATTGTAGCAGCTTACCCTGAACTATAAAAATAATATTGTCGCTGAATTGCCCAGGTTTGTGCGGGTGATCTGTTAAAACCATATATTTTGTTATTTTTAGGGGCTTATGCGGCTGCCAAAAATGGAAAGCTCAGAAGAGACGCAAGTTGTTGAGGGCCTAGAGTAGGATGAGCTTGGTGGGACTTGTTAGCGTGACAACCATTAAGAGACAAAATTTACCCGTATGAGAGCATTTTCTTTTTTCTTAACGCTTTTACTTTCGTTTAGTGGCTTTGGGCAGGACTTGAAACTTATGCACCCTATGCACCCGGTGGTGGACTTTAGTGAAGGAGATGTGGCATTATCCCCCAATGGCAAGATCATTGGAATAGCATCAAGAACAGGAGTCAGATTACACGATGCAGTGTCCGGGAAACTGCTTAATATGGTGGATGTTTATTTTGCCCATTCAATTTCTTTTTCTCCAGATGGGCAGCAGATTGCCTTTTCCTATCAAAACAGCATCCAGATTCTTGATTTAGAATCTGATGAAATCATTGGGCAATATGAAGCTGATTCCCCCTGTTTTTCTGTCACCTATTCACCAGTTAGTAAGGAGATTGCTTTTTACTCCGGCGCTCAGTTGAAGATTTGGAACTTCATAACCGGCAAATCCTGGGTGTTGGAAGATTCTAAGCATGCGCACCATTGTCGCTTACAAGGTGTTGTTGAATCAGATGATATTCAGTATACTCCGGACGGTAAGTATCTTTTGACCATCCCCAATAAAACTTGTTCAACCGGTGTCACGGCAAAATTATTCGATATAAGAATGAAAGCGCTCGTGAAGCATTACGACATTTCCGAATATTCATTTTTTGGCATGCATCCCAACGGTGATGAACTGGTCATTCTGTCATCGGATAACAAGTTGCTTCTTAAGGACTTTAAAACACTGGCTCAAAAAAGGGCCATTCAACTTAGTGGTAGCTATGAAGCCCTTGAGTATATACCGGGCACAAATAAAGTCTTGGTAACTAACCTTGGCCAGTATTCAAATGCTCCTGTTTTTATCGTTGATTTACTAACAGAAGAAATTCGACGGAAGCCTTCACTCAAGGCTACTAAGATGCTGGTGCTGAATTCTGGGAAAGTGCTTACAAACAGACTGGATGTTTATGACATGAATTCAGGAGAGAGCGAGGCGTTTCTTAAAACTGACGTTTATGATGTTGAACGCGTTTTTTTTAGCGAAGATTTTAAAAAGTTCATCATTCGTCCCCGCGGAAAGGACATACGGCTTATAGACGACGGCTTTAATCACCTGGTTACTTTTCCGGCTTCATTTTATAAATCGTATGATGCGGTTGCTATGCCTGCAAATAAAGATTTTACCGTTACTTGCGCAGCCAGCGATGTTTATTTTTGGAATAATGCTACCGGTGAAGTGATGAAAAAGTATTCGGGACTTCTGGAAGCATATTACAGAAAGGAAATATCAAAGGATGGGCAATTCTTGTTTCAGTTTGATAGAGGGGGGGAAGGTTTTAGTTGCTTTAGCTTAACTGATGGGGCGGAGTTATTTAGTCACCAGCCAGCTTCGTATCAAATGGGAGGCAATTATAGCGGTGCTTTTTCGCCCGATAATGAGTATTTTATTTTTGGAAGGCGTTGTTCGTATGACTGTGACGCAAGGGTCGAACCCAGTGAAACAGAACAAAAGCTGGCGGTTGGTATTTGGAGTCTCAGCTTTCATAATCAAATCAGACAGTTTCCCACTCCTCATCCGGAGGGAATTATTCAAAATATAGAGTTTTCTCCTGATGGTAATTATATCTTCACAGACAGTAACAATGAGCCTTTGATCTATATGTGGGATTTAATGGGCACGGCACTAAAGCACTTTGAAGGGTGGATTTCAAGCTTATCTTATGATGGTCAGTTTCTTGTTGCCTTCAACAATATTGGGGCTGATTTTTCAACAATAGTATATGATGTTCGAACAGGAAAGAAAGTGCAATCCATTCCAGTGGGGGGACGTGCATTTGTTACAAGGGATAACCGGCACCTTATTTCTGTGAGAGCATCAAGGCTTGAGGTTTGGGAACTCTCAACCGGGCTGTTGAAATTTACTTATTACCTGGCAGGTACTAGCGATTGGGTAGCATTAACACCCGAAGGCGATTATGATGGGACACCCGATGGCTTAAAAGAAATACATTATTCAGATGGATTCAGAGTTTATCCGCTAAATTGGGAGAATGACAAGCATTATAAACCCGGATTGATTCAAAATATATTAAAGCTATAGCTGCTTTTAAAAGGCCACAGGTTTAGAACTTTATAAACGTTATATACATGAGTGACCAGCGTACCCTGCTAAGGACCCTTGAAATGATGGTGATGTTGTCGCAGCCGGGAGGGCACACCATTTCAGGTTTGGCCGAATATTTTGATGTGCACGAACGCACCATCCGAAGGACCTTGGATACAATCAGTCAGGCCGGATACTTCCTGCACGAGTACAGAGGCCGCTACTATATGGATAAGGAAGCCAATGCGCAACGTGTCAAATTTGATGTAAGCGAATTGCTGTCTTTTACCCGTGAAGAGATTTGGCGGCTTAAGGCCATGTTTGAGAAAAATGTTCCCAGCAACCATTCCTACGACTACCTCCTGTCAAAGATCTTTGGGGCCATAGGGTTGAATAATTCAGCGGCAAAGGTTATTGAAAATCATGCGTACCGCTTGGTAGAGACCATTCGGCAGGGCATAGCGCTTCAGCGCCAATTGAAAGTCACCACCTTCTCCTGGGGCAGCGCCAACCGCTGCTTGAACGATGTTGTGCTGGAACCCATAGCATTTGCACTGGATCACACGCGTGTCTGGTGTTATCTCCCCTATCTCAAAAGCAACGTTCTGGTGCGGCTGAGTGATTTGGATCAAATCACCCTTACCGAAGCAGATATGGCACATAAGAAGGAGCACCGCACCGGATTTATCGATGTTTTTGGTGCATCGGGCTTTGAGACCTATCCCGTTACCATACATGTAAACCTCAGAGCCCG
>JAAYNQ010000071.1 GCA_012520725.1 Syntrophomonadaceae bacterium
AGGCTTATGCCGAGGCTACCAGTCAATTGGTACCGGTCATGATGGATTATAAGACCCGGGCTACTGCTGAAATGTTGGAAAAAGCCTTTCATGAGGCGGTAGATAAATACTGGGAATACTATGTTTTGCAGGATGATCCTACCCAAACCATTAATGATGACCTTAAACAGATGATCGAAGATCGCAAACCCAGGGTGACCTTAGCCTTGAGTGTTTTCAATATGCTTGATCAGCCCGAGCTGATTGAAAAGTATTTTCATAAAAAATACAGCGAAAAGCAAATGGATGTTATATCAATCGAAGGTAGTCTGCGTTTGATATTTTCTTTAGTCGAAGCTGAGGGACTGGATCCTGAAGCGGATCACCAGAAGCGTATGGATGATATCTCGGCCATTATTACTGAACATTTTGACGTTATTGAGCAGATCCTGGAAGATATGGGGCAATGGCCTAAATAAAGTCCGGGTATGGCTGCATTGATTATATGAAAATGAGATACAAGAGGCAGGCACCGGGGAAAACTGGCGGATACCTGTTGCTCTGTTATGGAGGGCAAGGTATAACAGCAAAGTGAACTTAATCATGAGCAAAAAAGCAGCTGGCCAAAGAACAGGAAGGCCTTAATTGCTGGTAAACCTTTTATTAGTCAGATTTCTGGTGGAACTCCAGGAGGTAGCGGCGGTAGCGCTGGGGAACAAACTGGGATTGAAGCCTGGGATTTAACCTGGCTTCAATGCCTATGCGATTAAAATATAGCTGCCAGAGTTCTGGCCAATGCTGGTCTTTATCAGCTATTTCCTCCAGGGAATAGGAAAAATTGGTAAGATACCACTTATCTCGTATTGATTTTTGCCGCATATCATTTTGTCCATCATAGATAATGGCCAGATTGCGCATCAGGTCATGAATAATCCATCGTTCGCCGGCCAGACGGTCGGCAAAATGATCAGCAATAAGGGTCAGAATATTATGATCAGGGGACATGGCCGCATACAAAAACCTGCCCAGGTCCTTAAAACGAAGTAAACCTAATAAACGATGAGTCTCTAGAGTTACCTTTCGGTTTACTTTATGTAGAAAATAGACATCAGGATGGCTGTGAAAATGATCTACTTTGGCTCCCATTTTAAAACCCAATCTAAGATAATTAAGAATCAGTTTTTCCTTATTGGAATCGGATGAAAGATAAACGTGATAAATCTTTTCCAATGCATCCCGGGATATTTTTTCTTCAATGGCTGTATATACCCGCATAGCCCAGGCAGGATTGGTTTCTACTATCCTGGTGTTTACCATTAAGCTGGGCTGGTAATGATCCTGCTGGTAGATGCCGCTGGCTGCTGCTTCATAATAATGGTAGTATATACAGGTTAAGAGGCCATCGAAACTGCCATCATATAAATAATCCATTATTTCCACTTCCAATTATTAAAACAGGCTCATTTGTTGCAATGAAGTATTTGGTACCATGAGCTTACGGATTGTTTCCGGGTCATAGGGCTTATTCCCGGCATAAACCCCTTTACAGGTAATGAAATATTGAGCTCGCTTGAAAACCACCCCTAGTTTTTTTATCTCATCCACCGAGATGGCCGCAACCCGTCGTTGGCTTACGATCCTCCAGGCTGATTTGGTTCCAATCCCTGGTACTCTCAGGAGTTCCTCATAGGAAGCCAGGTTGACCTCCAGGGGAAAAAATTCAGGGTGTCTGAGAGCCCAAGCAGTCTTGGGGTCTATATCTGTTTCCAAATTAGCATGAGCAGGATCTACAATTTCCTCGGCCTTAAAGTGATAAAAGCGCAAGAGCCAATCAGATTGGTATAAACGATGTTCCCTCAACAGGGGCGGAGCAGTATTAACCGCAGGCAAGGTGGAATCCTGATTGACCGGCACATAAGCTGAGAAGTAGACCCGTTTCAACCCAAATTTCTGGTATAAAGCCTGGGTAGTATGTAGAATGAGCAGATCACTATCCTGGCTTGCCCCTACTATCATCTGAGTTGACTGCCCACCGGGCACAAAATGAGGCGCATGCCGGAAACGGCGTCGCTCAGCCCTGTTTTCCTGTATTCTATCCTTTAGTTGCTTCATAGAATGATACATGCTTGAAAGAGACTTTTGCGGGGCCAGCAGCCGCAAACTGTGTTCGCTTGGTTGTTCAATATTGACACTCATCCGGTCAGCCAGTAGCCCGGCTCGATAGAGCAATAAGGGATCGGCCCCGGGAATCACCTTCACATGTATATAGCCCTGAAACTCATATTCCTCCCTGAGCAAGGTCAAAACCCGGATAATCTTTTCCATAGTATAATCAGGAGATTTCTCCACTGCTGTACTTAGAAAAAGGCCTTCTATATAATTGCGCCGGTAAAACTGAATGGTGAGTTCAGCCAGCTCCCGGGGAGAAAAACTGGCCCGGGGAATATCGTTGGAACGGCGATTAACACAATACCGGCAATCATAGATACAATCATTGCTCAGTAATATTTTAAGCAAAGATATACATCTTCCATCACTGGACCAAGCATGACAGATGCCAAAGGATTTGCAATTTCCAGTACCACCTTTGTTATTCCTGCTAACACCGCTGGAAGAACAAGAGACATCGTATTTAGCAGCACTTGCTAAAATGTCCAGCTTGCCCATGATATCCATTAACAGTCACCTCTAAAGCTTAATCACTTCCTGAATTATTTTAAGTATACTACAAAAAACCAGCCCAGCAAACATATGTTCTCCTATTTTGTAGATGAAGGATGAGTCGTCATTTTCCCGTCGTAAACCAGTAGTGGCGTGAGCTCCATATTAACGGTGCAAATCTGTAGGGGCTAGCTGCGCTGGCCCGCCGTTTCATTCACCGAAATACCGTAGCAAGCCTCGGCTGGCGGTCAAAGACCGCCCCTACACATCTTGGTGTGAGATCCATATTAACGTTGTAAGCCTGTAGGGGCTAGCTGCGCTGGCCCGCCGGTTCATTCACCGAAATATCATAGCAAGCCCGGCTGGCGGTCGAAGACCGCCCCTACACATCTTGGTGTGAGATCCATATTAACGTTGTAAGCCTGTAGGGGCTAGGTGCGCTGGCCCGCCGTTTCATTCACCGAAATACCGTAGCAAGCCTCGGCTGGCGGTCAAAGACCGCCCCTACACATTTTGGTGTGAGATCCATATTAACGGTGCAAATCTGTAGGGGCTAGCTGCGCTGGCCCGCTGTTTCATTCACCGAAATACCGTAGCAAGCTCGGCTGGCGGTCAAAGACCGCCCCTACACATTTTGGTGTGAGATCCATATTAACGGTGCAAATCTGTAGGGGCTAGCTGCGCTGGCCCGCTGTTTCATTCACCGAAAT
>JAAYNQ010000072.1 GCA_012520725.1 Syntrophomonadaceae bacterium
GACCATTAACAAACACGAAGACGTTAAGCGTATGTATCTGGTAAACAAGGCTACCAGCGAGGCTTGCCGTGCGCTACTGACCAGATGCTATTACTACCAGGATGTAGCCAACTGGGATCCGGATCCCCAACGCAGGGAATGGGCTCATGACCGCATCGATGTTATTACCCCGCTGTGCAAAGCCTATCCCAGTGATGAAGCATGGCCTATGATAGCAGAATCTATTCAATCCTTTGGTGGATATGGATTTTGTGAGGATTATCCGGTCGCCAATGCTGCCCGGGACTGCAAAATTTGGTCCATCTGGGAAGGAACCAACTACATTCAATCCTTGGATTTAATCGGTCGTAAGTGGAATCAGAAAAAGGGTAAAGCCTTTGCTGAGTCCCTGCAAGAAATAGCAGACTGGATTGCTGCCAACAAGGGCAATATTCCTGGCTTCGATCGGGAGATGGCTCACCTGGAGAAAGCCTTTAACGCCTATAAGGAAATTCAGAAAACCATGTGGGGTTACATGAAAGACAGAGAGACCCTGGGCTTCATGGGCGTTTATGCCCGCCGGGTACTTACCGCTACTGCCCAATTATGGTGCGG
The DNA here is from genome assembly GCA_012520725.1 of Syntrophomonadaceae bacterium. Classification (GTDB taxonomy): domain Bacteria; phylum Bacillota; class Syntrophomonadia; order Syntrophomonadales; family Syntrophomonadaceae; genus JAAYJK01. The sequence continues at coordinate 595 of JAAYNQ010000072.1, forward strand.
CTGGCTACTGATGGATCAGGCTATAGTAGTTACTAAACGCCTGGCTGAATTAGCTGAAGATCATTATGAATATCCTTTCTATAAGGGCAAAATGCTGTCCATCCGTTACTACCTGAACAATGTAGTTCCTAATGTATGGCATCTGGAAGAAATCATCAAGATGGCTGATACTTCAGTTCTGGAAGCTACTGACGATATATTCGAGTATTAAACTTATTACTTGTAATATCCCGGGGATGAATGCCATCCCCGGGGCTTTGCAAGAGTTTTAGGAGTGATTATTTAATGAGGCTGAAAGATAAGGTAGCCATAATTACCGGAGCTGGACAGGGAATAGGGGAAGGCATAGCCATGCGTTTCGCTCGAGAAGGAGCCAAGGTGGTTTTGGTTGATGTTAATGAAAGCCAAATCAAACAGGTAGAGCAGAACATCAAAGCTGATAATGGGATTGCTCTAGCTATAGTAGGAGATGTAACCAGCCAGGAAGCTATGAAGGATCTAGTCGAGCAGGTGGTAAAGGAGTTCGGCACCATTGATATTCTAATCAACAATGCCGGTATAACCAGGGACGCCCTGTTGCATAAGATGAGTGAAGACAAATGGGATATGGTAATAAATGTAAATCTTAAGGGTACCTTTAATCTCTGTCAAGCAGTAGCACCCATCATGAGGGAAAAGGGATATGGCAAGATAGTAAACATTTCATCTGCGGCTAGGATGGGTAATGTTGGGCAAACCAATTATTCAGCATCCAAAGCCGGGGTGGTTGGATTGACCAGGGCCCTATGCAAAGAACTGGCTCCCAAACAGATCAATGTCAATGCGGTAGCTCCCGGTTTCATTGAAACCGAAATGAGCAAGAAAGTTCCAGAAGATATTTTAAAAGCTCTGATTAAGAACATACCCATGCTACGGCAGGGAACTATTGATGAGATTGCCGGCACTTGTGTTTTCCTGGCCTCAGATGAAGCAGCTTTTATAAATGGTCAGGTCATACACGTAGATGGCGGACGCTTTATGTTCTAGAATTCTTTTGCCAAAAGCGGGCATTACTTAAACAATAACCCGGGAGATTTAACTGTATTACTGAGCAGACAGGTGTACACTTATTCGTACACTTTATAAGGGAATCAGGCTTGGGCTTCCGGGACCAGTGACTTAGCTAAAGCTATACAAGTCGAATATTAAGCCATTTTACAATCGGGAAGCTTATAAGTATGCTTTGGCATGATATTTGCTTTGTAATTATTTAGCCGAATTCAACAAATTTAAGTTTTAATCCTAATACCTTATATGGTACGGATCAATTTTAACTAAAAAATCAGCAAGCATTATTAGTTAGAAGGAGGATATTGGAATGGCGAGAGATTATTGGGCGGAATACAAAAGTAAACTACGTACTCCTGAGCAAGTTGCTGCAATAGTAGAGAGCGAATGGGTAGTAAACTATGGTGCTTTCAACATTAAGTCACCGGCTTTTGATAAGGCTCTGGGTGCCCGTGCTGGTGAACCGGGATTGGAAAAGGTATATGTAAAAACCAGTAACAACTTACCTCCTACTCCGGCTGTAATTACCAATGACCCGGAGCAGAAAACCTTCCAGGTTGGATGCTGGTTCCTCAGCGCTTTGGACCGCTATTGGTATGACCAAATGCTGTTGGATTTCCTGCCATTGAACTACCATGATACCAATTTGATGTCCTACTGGCCGGACAAGACCTGGTCAGGCAGAAGGGGAGACCTCTTGGCGGTACAGGTTGGTCCTATGGACAAGCACGGTAACTTCAACTTTGGGATAATGAGTTCCGACGTTAAAGCCAAGTGCTATGCTAACAGATATACCGTAGTTGAAGTTAATGAAAACATACCTAATGTTCTAGGTGGACTGCAAAATACACTTCACATCAGTGAAGTCGATTTCATTATCGAAGGGGAAAATCCGCCTCTGTTCACTGTTGACCCGGTACCCCCCAACGAAAATGAGAGAAAGATTGCAGAGCAGATAATGACCCATATCCATGATGGTTGTTGCTTACAGCTGGGTATCGGACCTCTGCCTAATACCATCGGTGACCTGATTTGTCAATCAGATTTGAAGGATCTGGGACTACATGCAGAAATGTTCTGTACCTCCATGATGAACATGCATGAATTGGGAATAGTAAACAATTCGAAAAAGCAGACTGACAGATTTAAATCCGTATTCAGCTTTGCTTTTGGTAGCGCCGAACTATATGAATTTATAGACAACAATCCTTTATTGGCCAGCTATTATATTGAATATGTCAATATGCCCTGGAGAATTGCTCAAAATGAGAACGTAATCTCGGTTAACAATACCCTGCAAGTTGACCTCTTGACCCAGGCCAACTCAGAAAGTATCGGACCCAAAACCATATCCGGGGCCGGCGGACAGCTGGACTGGGTTAATGGTGCCTTTGACTCCAAAGGTGGTAAAAGCTTCTTAGCATTTGAGTCCACTTATGTTGATAAAGATGGTAATCTCAAATCCCGGATCGTGCCTACCCTGGAACCGGGCACTGCCGTTACTGTACCCCGTCATACCATTCACTGGGTGGTAACTGAATATGGTATGACCAATCTGAAAGGATTATCCACTTGGGAACGCGCAGAAGAAATGGTGCGCCTGGCTCATCCCAAGTTCAGAGACGAACTGCTTAAAGAAGCCCAGAAATTAGGGATTTGGAAGAGAACCAATCGTCGGGCTTTGGATGCCTAAGAAACAGCTGATCTTATAGGCGGTTTACTAAAAACAGGCAATAACTATACATGTACAGATCCAAGGATCGAAAGGCAATGTAGTGATAAAATCCAGCATTTTTATTAAGATTGTGATTAGCCATACTTAAAGTACTATCACCATAGCCCGAGTAAGTATGGATATGTGCATGGCTATAGTATCCGGGTCTTGCATGACCCGGATACTTTTATATTGCACAAAAAGTGCGGCTTAAGTTTGAAACCAGGTAAAAAGGCGGTTGCTTCGGAACCAGACTAATTAATTCCATGGAAAAAAACATTATTCAGTATTATTATTAGTATGAAAAAGCATCCGGCCCGGATCTTATTAAAGACAATAACCTGGTGGTGGATGATTGGCCAGCTCATTTGTTAAAAGCTGAATCATCTTTCTAAAGGTGGAAATGCTAATAACTTTCTTTTAAAATCGGCGTGCAGATTGACATAGTACATGTAATTGAAACTAATCGCTTTGATGGCAGGGTAGAAATTAATAATGCCAAGCAAATTACATCAAGGAAGATATAGAATGGGAGGAAAAATAATGTTTGAGATTGTCTTAAAGGAGGAACTGGCCCCGAAAATCAAGCTTTTCAAAGTCTTGGCCCCTGAACTGGCAAGAAAAGCACAACCTGGTCAGTTCATAATATTAAGGATTGACGAGGAAGGTGAAAGGATTCCTTTGACCATAGCCGATTTTGATCGTGAAGCTGGCACCATAACTATTATATTCCAGGAGGTGGGCAAAACCACTGAGTTACTCGGAACCCTGGAAAAGGGCGATTTCTTGAAGGACTTTGTAGGGCCTCTGGGAATGGAATCAGAGATCGAAAACTATGGCACTGTTGTGTGTATCGGCGGTGGCGTAGGTGTGGCACCAGTATTTCCTATAGCCCGGGCCCTGAAAGAAGCAGGGAATACGGTTATTTCCATAATTGGTGCCAGGACCGCCGAGATGCTGATCTGGAAACAGGAAATGGCAGCAATCAGCAGCCGCTTGCATGTGGCTACCGATGATGGCAGTGCCGGACAAAAAGGATTTGTCAGTGATGTGCTGGTGGAAATATTGGGTCAGACCAGTGTAGATCGGATAATAGCAATAGGTCCAGTGCCCATGATGGAAGCGGTATGTAAAGTAGCACCTGAAAGTATTACTACCATGGTCAGTTTGAATCCCATAATGGTGGATGGAACCGGTATGTGTGGAGCTTGCCGGGTAGAAGTGGATAATAAGACCAGATTTGCCTGTGTTGATGGCCCTGAGTTTGATGGGCATAAGGTGAATTGGGAATTGGTAAAAATGAGAGCAAAAATGTTTGCCAAGGAAGAAAAAGAAGCACTGAGTTATCATAGGTGCGGGGAAGGAGAATGTCAATGTCACAGGACAAGCCAAAACGCAAAATAATACCTAAAAA
>JAAYNQ010000073.1 GCA_012520725.1 Syntrophomonadaceae bacterium
ACCGCCAACGCCCTGTTTGCTACGATATTTCGGAGGATGACTTGGCGGGCGAGCGCAGCTAGCCCTTACAGACCTACGACGAGGTTTTGGGTCCTGGCGAAGACTGTAGAGGCGGTCTTCGACCGCCTGATAAGTTGGTGCCGGACACCTTATATGATAGAATATGATAACAGACTACAGAGGAGGCTCCAAAAATGGGAAAAGCAACTCAAGATCTCCGAAAAGAGCATGATGCCATCCTTCATGTTCTGCAAATACTAGACAAAATGATAGAGTCAGATAATATCGGGTCTGAAACCCTACTTCCGTATTACGATGAGGTAGTTTATTTTTTCAAAACATTCGCAGACAAATGCCACCATGGTAAGGAGGAGGACTTTCTATTCCAGGAACTGGTTAGGAAAGGAATCCCTAAAGATGGAGGCCCGGTTGGGGTAATGCTGCGCGAACACGCTCAAGGTAGAGAATACATAGCACAGATGAGCCGCAGTATTGATGAAAAGAATATTGAGGGATTTAATAATGCCGCTGTTCTATACCGCAATCTCCTGCGCCAGCATATTGAGAAGGAAAACAAGGTGCTGTTCATAATGGCGGATAAGGTGATAAGCGAATCAGAACAGGACCTTATGTTCGAATACTTCCAGCAGTATGAAGAAAAGGTTATAGGTCCTGGAGTACATGAAAAATTGCATGCAATGATTGATACCTGGTCACAGGCGTTTGAATTTGAATAGAATCCTATGCTCTATATATTCTACGAAAAGGAGGAAGAAAAATGGCAAATAACTTTAATGAAGCGAAAAAAGAGTATTTTCAGACCTTGAAACAGTATGTGCCCATTGTAGAAAGGGTTCATGGAGGTAGTCATCAGGAATTTTATGAAGTCCGTAAATTGTTTGATACCATTGTGGAGAAAACAAAAGAAGCCGGAAGTAACAAACCCGAATTAAACCAAGAATTTGCCCAGCTCCGTGAGATCACCAATAATTACACGGTTCCCGTAGATGTGTGCGAAAGCTATGAGGCTGTTTACAAAATGTTGTCCGAGATAGATAAGGCTTATCATGCCTAATCACCAATAAACTTAGAGTAAAACACAGAATAAGGTGAGGGTTTGCAGAGATTTATATTAAGCAAGAAAAACCATATAGCCTTAATAAGCGCTATTTTAATTGCCGTCGGCTTCAGCAGCGAACTGGCTTTCCACAATGAATTGCTGGCGGTTGGCTCCTTTGCTATGGCTTCAATATTAGGGGTTGCACCCATTGCCATCCAAGCCTATCAAGCATTGAGGGTCAAGGTTGTTAGTATTGATGTTTTGGTAACTATTGCGGTGGTCGGAGCATTCCTGATTAAGAACCTTGAAGAATCAGCGATCGTTACCTTTTTGTTCCTATTTGGGGCTTTTCTGGAACAACGCACCTTGAACAAGACGCGCTCCGCCATTAAAGAGTTAACAGAAATGGCACCGGAAAGCGCTTTAAAACAAATGGAGAATGGCAAATTTGAAGAAGTTGAAGTTGATGAAGTAGATGTAGGCGATATTCTGCTGGTTAAAACCGGGGCCAAAGTTCCGGTTGATGGAAGCGTTTTGTCAGGAGAAGCTTACATCAATGAGGCAAGTATTACCGGCGAGTCGGTTCCGGTGGGCAAAAGTAAAGGCTCCACCGTGTTTGCCGGAACGATCCTGGAAAACGGAACTCTGCAGATTGTTGCCGACCGGGTAGGTGAAGATACCACCTTTGGCAGAATAATTGAGCTGGTGGAAGAAGCGCAAGATTCAAAATCCGAAGCCGAGCGCTTCATTGACCGCTTTGCTAAATACTATACCCCGGCCGTACTGGTCGTTGCCTTTATCGTATGGTTATTTTCCCGGGATATTGAGTTGGCCATTACCATATTGGTCTTAGGTTGTCCGGGGGCACTGGTTATTGGGGTGCCGGTTTCAAACGTAGCCGGCATTGGCAATGGAGCCAGAAATGGTGTTCTTTTCAAAGGCAGTGAAGTTATCGGCGATTTTAGCAGGGTTGATACCATGATTTTTGACAAAACAGGTACCTTAACCATTGGCAATCCTAAAGTAGCAGAGCAAGAACTTTACACCGAGCAGGTGGAAGAAGCCTTAGCTTACCTGGCCAGCGTTGAAAATGAATCAGACCATCCTTTAGCCAATGCGGTTGTAGAATACATCGGAGCCACAAAATTATATCAGGTGGAAAAAACGGATGTGGTAAAGGGTGGCGGAATTGTCGCCCAGGTAAATGGGCATAGGGTTGCCGTTGGCAATCTGACATTAATGGAACGAGAAAATGTTTATTTAAGCGAAAAGGCCCGGGCCGATATTGCCCGCTTTGAAAAGAACGGAAACTCACTGGTTTTATTGTCCATCGACAATGAATTAAAAGCCCTGCTAGGCATCCGTGATCAAATTCGCCCGGGGGTAAAAGAGGATCTCCAAAAATTGAAGAAATTAGGAGTCAATAATCTGGTCCTTCTTTCGGGAGACAACCAGGGTACAGTTGATTTAGTGGCGGACGAATTAGGGCTGACGGAAGCACACGGTAATATGTTGCCGGAGGATAAGTCGGCATATGTTGAAGACTTAAAAGCTAAAGGTCATATTGTTGCCTTTGTTGGAGACGGAGTTAATGATAGTCCTTCATTGGCTTTGGCCCAGGTGGGAATTGCCATGGGAGGTGGCACAGATGTGGCCATTGAAACCTCAGAGGTGGTACTGATGAATTCCGACTTTAGCCGCCTGCCCCACGCCCTTGGTCTAAGCAAAGCCACAGCTAACAATATGCGGCAAAATATTGTTATCGCCGTAGGAGTGGTATTACTTCTGCTTTCATTCCTAATCTTCAGTGAATGGATGAACATGTCCATAGGTATGTTTGTACACGAAGCAAGCATACTGGCCGTCATTTTGAACGGTATGCGGCTTCTTAGTTATAGGTTAAGATACTAAAACAAAGGAGAGATGAATATGCCAAAAGCGACGATCCAATTAGAAACCTTAACTTGCCCCTCATGTAGCCAAAAGATTGAAAGTGCTACCAAATCTTTAAACGGAGTAGAAAAAGATAGTGTTAAGGTCTTGTTTAACTCCAGCAAAGTTAAATTTGACTTTGATGCTGACAAGATATCGGTCAAAGATGTTGAAAAAGCTATTACTACCCTTGGCTATGAGGTCATCAAATCTCAAGTTAAAGATAAATAATGAGACAATACACTCGAACTGTCGGGCGGTCTTTGACCGCCCGCTGGCGCCTTACGGTATTTGGAGAGAGGATCGGCGGGCGCCTACAACGGGATTAATTATCGTTCGTCGGCGGGCGACCACGGGTCGCCCCTACAGACCTACGGCGAGGTTTTGGATCCTGGCGAAGATTGTAGGGGCGGT
>JAAYNQ010000074.1 GCA_012520725.1 Syntrophomonadaceae bacterium
AAAGCTGAGGTGGATAGGTTACAGCAGATTCTATTCTATAAGGAATTGGGAGTAAGCCTGGACCTTATCCGGGAGATAATCTATTCTCCTTCCTTTGATAGCCTGAGTGCACTGTATGAGCACCGGCGCCGGCTCCTGGAACAAAAAAAGCAGTTGGAGCAGTTAATCAATAATGTCAATCAAAGCATTGCTGAGAAAGAAGGAGGTAGGGCTATGAGTGACAGTGAAAAATTTGCCGGTTTCAAACAACGAATGATTGAAGAAAATGAGAAAAAGTATGGTCGGGAAATCAGAGAAAAATATGGTGATGAGGCAGTCAATAAGTCCAATAAAGCTTTTCAGGATATGAGCCAGGAAGAATACCAGCAATTTGAAGAACTAGGCCTGCAGGTATTGAATACTTTAAAAGCAGCTCTGGCTAGCGGCGATCCAGGAGGCGAACTGGGCCAGAAAACCGCCAAATTGCACGCCGAATGGCTCCGTAGGAGTTGGGGTCAATACTGCAGAGAGGCCCATGCCGGCCTGGCCCGAATGTATGTGGATGACCCCAGGTTTACCGCCTATTATGATGAGCAGGTGCAAGCCGGTGCAACTAGATTTTTAAGAGATGCCATACTGATTTACACTGGAGGCTGCTCATGATCTGATCTTAAATAATAATTTCAAATCAGTAAACCCCATCCCGGAGCATTGAGAACCGGGATGGGGATAAGCCCAGGCATTCGCTGATGTCTTAATCCAGTTGGGATGTACAATGAGGGCAACGGCTGGCCGTCAATGCTATCTCCGACTTGCAATAAAGACATGATTTGGTGGTTGGTTCAGCCGCAACTTCCTCCCTTTTTAAGCGGTTGATCCATTTAACCATTAGGAAAATAACCAAAGCGATGATTAAGAAATCAATGATATTGTTGAGAAAAATACCATATTTTATGATGGGTGCACCAGCCTCGGTGGCTTCGGCCAATGAAGCAAAACTTTGTTCAGACAGGTTAATGTAAAGATTGGAAAAATCCACTTTACCCAATAGCAAACCTATGGGTGGCATGATTACATCATTCACTAAAGAATTTACTATTTTTCCAAACGCCGCCCCAATAATGATACCAACTGCCAGGTCAATAACATTTCCTTTCATGGCAAATTCACGAAATTCTTTCCACAAAATACTCAAACCTCCTCTATTACAATCACCTTTCATGCCGACAGCAGCAGTTAATGTTTCAACTAGCCTTAAAGATATCAATCCCATTATATTGACAACTGTTAGACCAGCAAGATCAGAACCGGAATTTGACTAGTGAAATAATAGCCAAATCTGATCTGTAATCTGATACGATGGCCCAGGTAAAACCATCCATCATAATGTGGGTTCAGGTATTTGGACATATTAACCCCAATCAAACGATCTTATTAATGGCAACAGGGGTTTTTGATACTGGTAATACCATGCTGAAGTATATTATTTAACCCTTTGCGGTTTAAACTAATCTTAGCACAATAAAGGAAAGGGCATAAGCCGGATAATGAAAAACTTGTCCACTACCATTTGGATTGCTGAAGCCAGCATTGGCTTTCCCGGATTGTTATGAGCTGGGTTTAGTGGCGGTTAGGAGCAGTTTACGGGTAATAAGAATAGCAAAATAGAGTATCCTACCTCAAGGATCTTTAATTAGGCTAAGACAGAAAAGTGTAAGATCAAAGATTTTTAATAGTATAATTCATAGAAGCAAAAAGCTAAGCTGTAAGTTTGAAATATGAGTGATAAAGGAGTATGCCATGTTTAGAAATTTATTAATGATCATAATGATCTTATTCAGCATTACCCTTTTGGGGTGCTCCAAGCCGGATAGCAACTTACCCCCGACCAATGGGCAGCAGGGGGGGATAGAACAGCCATCTGGAGAATCACCAGGTTTACCTCAGGAAGAGGACAATCCCAGCCTGGGTGGAGTCATGCTGGGCATGTCTATTCAGGAAGTTACTGGGTTGCTGGGTGACAATTATAGTGATGAGATAGTAGAAGAGGGCGGATATTTTGGAGAAAGCTATATCAGGCGTAGTTATAATGGCTGTGATCTGGTAATCGGCCGGGACTCCGGACAGGTAAAGCAAATTGATGTTTATTCTGCAGATTATCCTACCAACCTGGGGGTTAAAGTTGGAGATCCAACCCTTCCTGCCCTGGAGCAATACCGGCTTAAATATGATGAATATGTGGGGAATCAAAGCCCGGAGACACTGGCAGGCTGGTTTGTGGTAGAACCCGGAACTTTGCTCATTTTCTCCAGCCAGGAAAACCGGGACCGCATAAATAAGGATCTGACCCCGGACAGCAAGATATACGGTATTACCCTGGGCCGGATGCAATACTTTGATTAAGATCTGACTAATATCCGCATTTCCAAACATATGTCCAAGCAATTGTAGGGGCGGTCTTCGACCGCCCGCTAGGCCATACACCGAAATTCTACCAGCATACCGACGAGGACTGTAGGGGCGGTCTTCGACCGCCCGGTCCTAATACCCAATACCCGTATACTAGTTGCCCATTCATATTTGCTACGATATTTCGGTGAACCGGCAGTCGGGTGACCGCAGGTAGGCCATACACCGCCTGTAGTATAATGCTCAACTATACGGTATTTATTACCGACCCCAGGCTGGCGACCGCAGGTCGCCCCTACGAGCAGATGACGGGATTTGGTCATTCGAGCGCAGGTCGCCCCTATACAGCGTAACCCCCAAATTGTAGTTCAATATCCACATCTCCAAACATATGTCTATGCAATTGTAGGGGCAGTCTTCGACCGCCCGCTAGGCCATACACCGAAATTCTACCAGCATACCGACGAGGACTGTAGGGGCGGTCTTCGACCGCCCGCTAGGCCATGCACCGAAATTCTACCAGCATACCGATGAGGAGTGTAGTCTGCGACCGGCCGCTTTGCCCCCCAAAGTTTCTTTTTGCTCTAGAGTATCGTAGGTCTTACTTTAAAAATAAGGCACTAACAACCTGAGCTTATACCTGTAATAAAAAGTTTACAGGTGTAAGTAATTATTGTATAATACAATCAATAAGAGTAATACCCAAAATACTATTCTTGAAGGAGGGAACAGAAATAGATGATACAAAAGACTTGAAAACTACCAACATCTACACCGGTGATGAATTAATAAAAATACTGGAAGCAATAGCCAACCCTCATCGCATGAAAATTCTGGCCTTGTTAAGTGGGAGACGTATCCATGTGAGCCAATTAGCCCGGGAAGTTATGATCAGCAGACCTTTGCTCTATATGCACTTAAAACGTTTGGAAGCTGCCGGCCTGGTTACAAGCAAGATGGAAGTATCAGATGATGGAAAGGCAATGAATTACTTTCAAGTGATACCTTTTAATATCCACATTAATCCGGAAAATATAAGCGAAGCGGTAAAGACGCTTACCATTAAAAAAAGCGGCAGCAATGATGCTGCCGAAGAAAAGGGGGATAAATAATGAACGAAGAGATAGTCTTTGGTATAGGTGGGATGGGATTTGTACTGGTTATTCTGACCCTAATCACCATAATAGCTGTAGTTGTAATCACTCAGGCATTAAAAACCCAGCGGGCCAAAGAAACAAGCAGGGCGGAAATCGCAAGGGATGAGGCTTATCGCAAGCTAGCCGAGGAAACTTTATCAGTGCAGCGGAAAATAAGCGAGGGGCAGGAAAAAATGGCCAGTGATTTATCTCTGATGAAGGAGCGAATCCTTTCCATGGAAAAAATGCTGCGGGAGATTGAATAAGCAAGGGTTCAATTGATTTGCCCCATGCTTATTATTAATTGTGAGGGAGTCTATATTTATGAAAGTTAAAAGCCTAAAATGGCTGCGTATCTTGCATATTATGTCTGCCGCTATATGGTTTGGGGGAACTATATGTATATTAGCTGTAGCCCTTATGTGTTTTTCTAGTTCAAGTGAAGCTGCTTTTTTAATCACTGCTCCTTTGATACCGGAGCTGTATCGAAGAGTAATTCTGCCGGCAGCACTATTCATTATACTCCAGGGCCTCATTTATGGGTTTTTCACCAACTGGGGATTTATAAAACATAAATGGGTTACTGCAAAATGGATTTTTACCATTCTGCTGATACCATGCATTGGTGCTGGAGCTATCGGTCAAATGTTCTCTCTAATAGAAAAGGTAAAGCAATCCGGATATAGCAGTCAGGTTTATGAGGGAAATCTGTTTCTGGTTTTTATTATCCTGCAGGTTTTGATTATGCTGCTTATGATAAGTATATCTGCTCTTAAACCATGGAAAAAGAAATTGCCAGGGGAAAAGATCTGATATATACTAGATTAGTAAATTACTAGTGCAGTAAATTAATAATTATAGGGCTAAGGGGATGTTGAAATGAAAATACCCACCACGCTAAAGCACAAGCCGGTTATTGTAGTGGAGGACTATGAGCGGATTGATGGCAGGAATGCCTATCACTCAGATGCCAAAGGGCTTTCTTTGGGATTAGCCCAGTGGAATGATCGGGGCAAATTAGAGATTTCGGCCAAGGTTTGGAGATACACTGGAGAAAAATGGTCCAGGCAGTCAGAAGAATTGCCTTTGCATAGGGTATTGGACCTGGCCATACTGGTCTTAAGATCTCAAATGCATTTCCGGGAAGCATATCGCTTCCCAAAGCTCTACGATACTGAAAAACCGCTTATTGACCGAATCGGCTTGCAGGGTGATGCAATGACGGTAAGAGTATGTACGGATAACGATAAGATTGATGAAGATATACAATTATTCCGGCAAGCTCTCAGTAATGATGATGAATTGATCGGTGAGCGCTTGCACACACTGGCCCGGATTTTGAGAGAGATGGGGTACTAATAATGGATAAGGCCAGGAAAAAAGAATTGAAAGCCCAGTACAAGGTTATGAAACCTGACATGGGTGTATTCATGATAAGTTCAAGAGTGACTAAGAAATGCCATATTCAAGCCACCAAGGATTTGAAAGGGGTCATCAATGGCAGCAGAGCTAAATTACAGGCTGGGGTGCATCCAAATCTGGAATTAAGACAGGAATGGAAAGAATTGGGTTCGGAGAATTTCACTATTGAGATACTGGAACACCTTGATTACCAGGAGGATAAGGAGCAGGCAGATTACAGCGATGAATTGGCTATTCTGCAGATGGAATGGGAAGAGAAACTGCTTAAGGATGGTTGGCAGCTATATAAAAAGAGAATAAGAGCTGAATAGGAACTTTAATCCAAGCTTTGTAAGTAACATGGGTTGCTCTCCTGCAATTATTGGGCATTATTTGCTGGTTTGCATAACTTATAAAGCAGTATGCCAGGTTTATCGCAGGGGAACCAAGAGTAAATTATGCAAAATTCATAAATGCGTCTATTCTGGTTCGGATATAGGGCAATCTGAAATCAAATCTTTTTGTGGCTACGGTTCGGATATAGAGTAACCTGGAATCAAATCCCTCCTGCATGGAATTCCACCCAAGAGGAGGGTTTTTCTATTTCAAGCCCGAATATGAATAATAACGCAGCAATTATCAGGGGTGTTTTAGATGAGCCAATGCTGTTTTGAGGAGATTTTGGCCCAAAATGAAAGGCTGGAGTATATTAACAGCGTTTATGTAGATATTTTTATGCATATGCCCCAGGGGGCGATTATAGTAAACATAGAGGGAAAGATCAAAGAAGTTAACCTGGCGGCTCAGGATATGATGGGTCAGAGCCTGGAGGAGATGCAGGGCAAGAATATAAGTGAGTATTTGGGGACTCAAATACCTTATACTAGAGCCATGCTGGAAAGCGGCCAGTCCTATCGGGATGTGGAATTGTTGCTGACCGGTCAAAAGCGGAATTTACATGCGGTTTTATCAGGAATCCCTTTTCGTAATAAAGAGGGAGAAATCAGAGGTGGGATAATATTTCTCAGCCCCATGGAAAACATTCACCTCCTGGTCAATCGTTTTAGCGGTGCCCGGGCCAATTATACCTTTAAGGATATTGTAACTAATAGCCCTAGTATGGAGGAAGCGATACATCTGGCCAAAATGGCTGCGGTTAGTATGAGCAATGTCCTGTTGGAAGGGGAGAGTGGAACCGGGAAAGAGGTATTTGCCCAGGCAATACACAGTGAGAGCCAGCGCCGGAATGGCCCTTTTGTGGCTGTTAATTGCGGAGCTATTCCCCGGGAACTAATTGGAAGTGAGTTGTTTGGCTATACTGAAGGAGCTTTTACCGGGGCCCGCAAAGGTGGCAAACTGGGAAAATTCGAACTGGCTACCGGGGGAACCCTGTTTCTGGATGAAATTGGGGATATGCCTTTGGAACAGCAGGTAAGCCTGTTACGAGTACTGCAGGAAAAAAACATTACTCGAATAGGAGACAGCCGCATTATTCCCGTTGATGTAAGGGTCATTTGCGCTACCAATAAGAATTTGTGGCAAGAAGTTGAAGCCGGCAATTTTAGAGCTGATCTTTATTATCGCCTGAATGTTATCAATATTACCATACCTCCCCTCAGGCAGCGGCAGGAAGATATTATGCTCTTGTTTGACTATTTTCTAAGTAAAATTCGGGTGGGCCTATTGATGGAGAAAGAGGAGAGAGAAAGGATTAAAGATTACCTGCAAAACTATCGATGGCCCGGAAATATTCGGGAATTGCAAAATGTAGTGGAGAGAATGGTCCATATGGCCGGTGAATCCAAGCTGGGGTTCAGACATTTACCCCCCGAGATCAGGCGATTACCCAATGATCCTGAGCTACTGGAAAGTACTGGGGATTCTCCGTCCATGAGTATATACGAAGCCAGGAGCCAACGGAAAAAAATGATGCAGGAGCAGGAGCAAGCTATCCTAATCAAGCTCTTGCAGGAATACAAAGGCAATATCAGTCGGGTGGCCAAAGAAATGGGAGTGAATCGTAGTACTGTTTATCGTAAAATGAAGGCTTATAAAATTGATAGTTGATGTTGCGTGATGTTGCAATATGGAACATTATGCAACAACACGCAACAAATATAATGGAAAATACAGCTATTGCATAAACCGCCTGAACTGGCGGTTTATTAGTTTCTTTGATTTTCATATTGTTTGGCATGTTTATTGCATTATGCATAGACAAGAAGATATTTAAGTTAAAGGAGGATAGGAAGATGTTTGATTTAACCCCCTTTCGGAGAAGAAAAGAACTGGCGGAGACTCTTTTTAATCATGATTTTCTAAAAGAATTTTTTACTGGAGATCTATTTAATGAACTTGGTATGAGTATACGTGCTGATATCAAGGAAAAGGACCATGAGTATATCGTTGAAGCCGAGTTGCCCGGAGTAAGCAAAGAAGAAATAGTAGTTGAGTTCAAGGAAGATGTTTTAACTATTTCAGCTGAAAAGCAGAAAGAAGTGGATGAAGAAAAGGAGAATTACGTGCGCCGGGAGAGAAGACGAGGTAAATTGAGTAGGAGCTTCTATGTTCCTAATATTAATAAGGAAGGGATAAGCGCGGATTACAAAGATGGGGTGTTAAAGATATTCCTCCCCAAGGTTAAAGATAATTCTTCCGATGCCTATAGAATAGAAATCAAATAGACTGTTTGTAAGAGAAGTCAATGAGAGGCGGTTCATGAATGGCAAGGATCGTGAATATGACCTTAAGAAACAATGTAGTGGCAACCTATGAAGGAGAAGTTCAGGACGGTAAACCTCAGGGTTTCGGCTCTGCTTACTATCGAAGCGGAGGCAGATACGAAGGGGAATGGAAAGATGGCAAGCGCTGCGGACAGGGTAAGGAGTATTACCCGGATGGAACCCTTCGCTATGAGGGCGAATGGCAGGATGGTGTACGCAGCGGCCAGGGCAAATCCTATTATACCGATGGAACCCTTGCTTATGAAGGAAAGTGGATTAATGATAGACCTGAAACAGCCCCCAAGTCTACTTCCTTCTAAATATACACTCTCACTCTCCAGCTTGTGCCAACTAGATAGAATTCACTAACCCCCCCCATCCCTATTACATCTCCATATAAACCTGCCGGCGGCGGGTTATTTTTTTTGTATTCATTAATTTAGAATATTTGCGTTAATTTTTTGCAGGAGAATCAAGTTTAAGAAGAAAAATGTATTTTTCTAAAATATTTTTGATTATACTGATATATGGTGCAGGAATTTTAGAAGCTGATATATAATGTGAAAAGGTTAGCAATTTCTTATGGGGAGTTGCTGGTCGCAGCCCACCATGGCTGAGGTGATCAAAGCTTGGCATATAATTGACCTGGTTTAAAGATGAGCCCTGTAAGGTTTTTCGATCGAATACCTGGCTCTGCTTGCATAAGAGCTAGTAAAGATTTGGTAAGGAGGAATAAGATGTCGTTGAAACGAACACCACTCTATCCCATGCATCTTAAACACAATGGCAAAATCATTGACTTTGGGGGCTGGGAACTGCCTGTACAATACGAAGGTATGGGTATTATAAAAGAACATAATATGGTAAGAGAAAAGGCTGGCCTGTTCGATGTATCCCATATGGGGGAAATTACTATAATCGGTGAGCAGGCTGAGCAGATGGTGCAGAAACTGGTGACCAATGACGTTAAAAGCATGCAGGATTTTCAGGTTATGTATTCACCTATGTGTTATCCCAGCGGTGGAGTAGTTGATGATTTACTGGTATACCGCTATGACAGCAAGAACTACCTTCTGGTGGTTAATGCCGCCAATACCGACAAGGATTACGAGTGGATTCAGCAAAACCTTATTCCGGGAGTAGAAGCCAGCAATAGGTCATCAGAATATGCACAACTGGCCTTGCAGGGACCCGCAGCCCAGGATATACTGCAAAAATTAACCACTTTGGACCTGAATACCATCAGGTTTTTTTGGTTTAATCCTCAGGTCAATATATCCGGAGTAGACTGTCTGGTATCCCGGACCGGTTATACCGGTGAAGATGGATTCGAAATATATGTAGAGCCCCAGCAAGCTGAATTCATATGGGAAGAAATAATAAGAGCAGGCCAAGAGCTGGTTAGTCCCATTGGTTTGGGAGCTAGAGACAGCTTGCGCTTTGAAGCTAAATTACCATTATATGGGCAGGAAATAGATCAGGATATTACTCCCCTGGAAGCCGGGCTGGGTTTCTTTGTAAAACTGGAGGCAGGAGATTTCATTGGTCGTACAGCTTTGATTCAGCAAAAACAGGAAGGTCTAAAACGGAAGTTAGTGGAGTTTAGCATGCTGGGTAAAGGTATACCTCGTTCCCATTATGAAGTTGAAGTTGACGGCATGCCAGTAGGACATGTAAGCAGCGGTATGTACTCACCTACCTTCAAAAAACCAATAGGATTAGCCTTATTAAATATCGAGCATTGTGAGCCAGGCAGTGAAATCGACATTATTATCCGCAATCAGCCGGTTAAAGCCAGGGTGGAGAAGGGCATATTTTACAGAAAAAAGACCAAATCTAAATAAGACAGGTCAAGAATTTTAATGCTCCCTGGGCATTAAGTAGGGGAGTTTGAAATCGGTAGTTATTAATTATGAATAAAATAACGGAGGGGTTAAAATGAATGTTCCTAAAAAGTTACTCTATACCAAGGAGCACGAATGGATAAAAGTGAATGGTGATAGGGGTCATGTGGGTATTACCGATTATGCTCAGCATCATCTGGGCGATATTGTATTTGTTGAATTGCCGGAACTGGATGAGGAAGTAGCACAAGGAGAATCTATGGGAGTTATTGAGTCAGTTAAAGCGGTGGCCACCCTTTTTAGTCCGGTTTCAGGCCGAATACTGGAAGTGAATGAGGAATTAGAGGAAGCACCGGAGTTATTAAATGAAGATCCGTACGGAAACTGGATTGCCATTGTTGAAATCACTGAGCAGAGCGAACTGGACGATTTAATTTCGGCTGACGAATATAAGTCCTATTGTGAAACATTGGAATAAAGAAAGATAAGGCAACGCTATTACAGCATAAGGAGGGACCTGTGTGAAGTATACTCCTAATCCCCCCTGGGTGGCACAGGATATGCTTAATTCCATGGGATTAAATAGCCTGGACGATTTGTTCGATGATATTAAAGATGATCTAAAACTAAAAAAGGGACTGAATCTGCCCCCGGCCATGGGGGAAATGGAGTTGCGAAGGTACATGAAAGATCTGGCAGCCAGGAATATCAGTACCGAAGAGTATCCTTGTTTTCTAGGTGCTGGAGCTTATGATCGCTACATACCTGCAGCAGTAGAGCAGCTTCTGCTGCGTTCAGAATTCTATACCGCCTATACCCCATATCAGCCTGAAATAAGTCAGGGCATTTTGCAGTCCATATTTGAATACCAGACCATGATATGTAAGTTAACTGGAATGGATGTATCCAATGCTTCCATGTATGACGGGGGCAGTGCATTGGCTGAAGCCTGCAACCTGGCCTGCAACAGCGGTAAAGGTAGAAGAAAGATTATAATACCGGATACCGTTCATCCGGAATACCTTAAGATATTACAAGCCTATTCCCTGTCCGGGCGCATGGAAGTGCTGGTAGTGCCGGGAAGAGAAGGAGCAGCAGATATCGATGCCATGATAGCCGAGATAGATGATCAGACCGCTGCTGCCGTTATTCAACAGCCTAATTTTTTCGGGGTGCTGGAGAATGGAGAAAGGCTGGAAAGAGCAGTACATGCTAATAAAGGTCTGTTTATTATGGCAGTGGAACCAGTGTCCCTGGCAGTACTCAAATCTCCCGGAGAATGGGGAGCAGATATAGCGGTAGGAGAAGGGCAGCCACTGGGCTGTAGCTTGAGCCTGGGAGGACCCTATTTGGGGTTCTTTGCTGCTCGCCGGGAACTAATGCGTAAGCTGCCAGGCCGCATAGTAGGTGAGACAACCGACCTGGATGGTAAAAGATCATATGTCTTAACCCTGCAGGCCCGGGAGCAACATATAAGAAGGGAAAAAGCCGGCTCCAATATCTGTTCCAATGAAGCCTTATGTGCATTAGCCGCTGGTATGTATCTTGCTTTTGTGGGGGAAGAGGGATTAAAAGAGATAGCCCTGCGCTCCCACCAATTGGCTTTATATGCTGAGGAACAGGCGAAAAGTGCAGGATTGGAACTAAAATACCAGCAACCTTATTTCATGGAATTTGCCGTGAAAATGAGTGATCCGGCAGCAGCTAACCGGAAACTGTTAGCCAATGGCATAATAGGAGGTTACCAACTGGAAGATGCTCTATTATTGGCCTTTACCGAAAAAAGAAGCAGGGATGAAATTGACCGTCTGTTCGCGGTGTTAGGAGGAAAAGTGGATGAGTAAACTCATTTTTGAGAAAGGTGTAAAAGGAAGCAATTCCTTCAGCCTGCCTGAGGCAGGGTTGGCCCAACCGGATATTAATCAAACTCTCCCCCCCATATTCCTGCGCCATCAGGCTCCGGATTTGCCTCAAATCAGTGAAGTAGAAGCAGTAAGGCACTATACCGAGCTATCCCAGAGGGCTTACGGGGTGGACAACGGTTTTTACCCCTTGGGTTCATGCACTATGAAATACAGTCCCAAGATAAATGAATGGGCGGCCAGGATCCCCGGTTTGGCAGCCCTGCACCCGTATCAAGCTCCAGAAACCATTCAGGGGGCCTTACAACTCTACTATGAGATGCAGGAGATTTTAGCTGAGATAACAGGTATGGATGGGTTTACCCTGCAACCGGCTGCGGGAGCCCATGGGGAAATGGTAGGGGTAATGATTATCAAAGCTTACCATTTAAATAATGGAGACAAAGCCAGAACCAAAATGATGGTACCCGACTCAGCCCATGGTACCAATCCGGCTACTGCGAATATGATTGGATTTGATGTTATAGAAGTGAAGTCCAATCCACGGGGGCTGGTGGATTTGGATGATTTGAAGAGCAAAATGAATGAAGAAGTGGCCGGGTTAATGCTTACCAACCCCAATACCTTAGGCTTGTTCGAAGAAGAGATAGAGGATATTGCAGCCATAGTACACGAAGCAGGAGGACTGCTCTATTATGATGGAGCCAATTTGAATGGAGTGGTGGGGGTAGCCAGGCCTGGAGATATGGGATTTGATCTGGTCCATGTTAACCTGCACAAAACCTTCAGTACCCCCCATGGAGGAGGAGGCCCGGGATCAGGCCCGGTAGGAGTCAAAGCCCATTTATTGCCATTTCTGCCCATACCCCTGGTGGTAAAAAAAGAAGAACAATATACTTTCGACTACGATAGACCGCTTTCCATCGGCAAGGCCAAAAATTTCTACGGCAATTTTGGCGTAATAGTAAAAGCCTATGCCTATATAAAGGCCCTGGGTGGGGAAGGGCTAAAAGATGCTTGTCAAAACGCGGTTTTGAACGCCAATTATATGCGCCATCAACTGCGGGAAGATTATAATATTCCCCTGGATCGTCTGTGCAAACATGAATTTATAATCAATTCCAAAAAGCAAGCTGATCCTCATGGGATTTCCACCATGGATATTGCCAAACGCCTGATTGACTATGGTTATCATCCTCCCACAGTTTATTTTCCTTTGATAATAAGTGAAGCCATGATGATTGAACCTACGGAAACGGAAAGCAAGGAACGGATGGATGATTTCATTGCGGCTATGAAAAGTATTGCCAAGGAAGCCAAGGAGACTCCGGAATTACTCCTGGGCGCACCCCACAATGCAGTCATCAGAAGGGTAGACGAGGTTAAAGCCGCCCGCAAACCAGTAGTAAAGTGGGAGGCTCCATAAAATGAAGGATCTAATCATTATTGGGGGAGGTCCGGGTGGATACGTAGCAGCCATTCGAGCTTGTCAACTGGGAATGAATACCACCCTGATAGAAAAGGATAAAATAGGCGGGGTTTGTTTGAACCGGGGCTGTATCCCCACCAAGGCTTATTTTAGGAATGCACTGGCCTTAAGAGAGATGCGCCACAGCCATGAATTTAACATACAGTTGGAAGGCTTTTCCTTTGATATGGCTGGAGCCAGGAACCGTAAAGACAGTATTGTTTCCACTTTAACCAAAGGAGTGGAAAAACTACTAGAGTCCAATGGAGTGCAAAGAATAGCGGGCCAGGCTACAGTGCTGGATCCGCATGCGGTAAAGGTGAATGGAGAGCTGATCAAGGCTCAAAACCTGCTTTTGGCTACCGGCTCTGTACCAGCTTCACTGCCTATTCCAGGAGTGGATTTACCTGGAGTGCTCAGCAGTGATGAGATATTGGACCTGGATAAGGTTCCGCCTCGCCTGACTGTTGTCGGAGGGGGAGTAGTGGGCTTGGAGTTTGCCTGTATATTTAACTCCTTTGGCAGTAAGGTGGAAGTATTTGAATATTTGCCCTATTTGCTGAACAAGTTGGATAATGAACTGGCCCGGCGCATACTGGTGTTTTTAAAAAGGCAGGGTATTAAAGTGCATACTGCCACCCGGGTGGAAAGAATAGAAGAAGCCGCAGGAGGCCTGAAACTGATAGCCCAGGGTAAGAAAGGAATAATTGAAAGCCAGGCTGACCTGGTACTCCTGGCAGCTGGTCGCAGTCCTTATGTAGAGGGCTTGAATCTGGATAAACTGGGTATTGAAAGAGAAGAGGACGGATTTATAAAAGTAGACCATAATTTTAATACCAATGTAGCAGGGATTTATGCCATTGGAGATCTTATTGGAGGTTATATGCTGGCCCATGCTGCGTCGGAAGAAGGAATTGCAGCGGTAGAGCATATGGCCGGATTAAGCCCAGAGGTACATTACCATGCAGTTCCAGCCTGTGTTTTCACCATTCCCGAGATCGCTACTGTGGGTATGAGTGAAGAGGAGGCACGAAACCGGAATATTGAATACCGGACAGGTAAGTTTCAATTTGCAGCGAATGGCAAAGCCCTCACCATGGGAGAAACCGATGGAATGGTTAAAGTGCTGGCAGATAATGATGACACCATTATCGGAGTGCATATTATCGGCCCTCATGCCAGCGATTTGATCAGCGAGGGAACTCTGATGGTGAAAAATCGTATGAAGATCGCTGATATTACCGGTGTTATTCATCCTCATCCTACCCTCTGCGAAGCCTTGTTGGAAGCAGTACTGGATGTACAGGGGCAGGCTATTCATCTGACTCCAGCTGGAAGATGAATAGGGAGGTTAACATGATAGAAGTGATAAACCCTTCCCATGACCCTTATTTTAATCTGGCTCTGGAAGAATACCTGGTGAAGAGCTGGACTGGCCCTAAGAACCTTTTCGTTCTATGGCAAAACCAACCGGCAGTGATAATAGGCCGCAACCAAAACGCCATCGAAGAGGTTAACCTGCCCTACCTGGAACAGGAAGGCATAGCCCTGGTGCGCAGAATGTCAGGTGGCGGTGCGGTATATCATGATTCAGGTAATCTCAACTATACCCTGGTTCTGGATGATAGCCAGGACTTCGCCAATTTTGATAAATTTACCCGTCCGGTAATAAAGGCTCTAAAAAAGATAGGAGTTAAAGCCGAGAACAGCGGTCGTAATGATATTACTATTAAGGGCCTTAAATTCTCGGGTAATGCACAGTTTAAGTACCGGGGACGTTTGCTGCATCATGGTACCATACTCTTTGATTCCAACCTGGATATTATGACTCAGGTCTTGAATCCAGGAGAACATAAAATAGCTTCCAAGGGGATTAAATCAGTTCGCAGCCGGGTTACCAATATCTGTGAACACTTGAGCCAGGACTTGACAGTAGAGGAATTCAAAGAAATACTGGCCCGGGAGTTGCTTCACCTGGAACCCGGATCAGGTACTTGTGAATTAGCTCCATCTGATTTACAGGCGGTGGAAGCCTTGCGGGAGAATAAATATGCTACCTGGGCTTGGAACTATGGACATTCACCGGCTTTTAACCTGAGAAAGACAGCCTCATTGGCCTGGGGACATATTGATATCAGGCTGGAGGTAAAACATGGCCGGATAGGGGCTTGCCGTATATTTGGAGATTATTTCCCCTCCGGGGAGATAGAAGACTTAGAGGGGGCTTTAATAGGAGTATCATATCGCTTGGAGGATATAAAAGCCTGCCTGGAAGAAGTTGGCCTGCTTGGATACCTGCCACAAATAGATGCAAATGAATTGGCCCGGCTGATCTGCGGCTAAAGGATGGAGAGCCTTTTCAAAAACAATAAATTCTAGTTGACTATAACCCTGCATAGATAATAATGTTAGGATGATCAGAAACTAGTATTTGAGAGGGTGGTTAGTATAGAATTTCATTTGCTTTATGATATAGTAGTGATATTTGCCATTGCGGTAGTGGTTTTGTATCTATGCCATCGCCTTAAGATTCCTTCTATTGTAGGATTTCTATTTACTGGTATACTGGCTGGACCTTATGGAATTGCTCTGGTCAAGTCAGTAGAGCAGGTTGAATCCATTGCTGAAATTGGAGTCATTTTTCTCTTGTTCAGCATTGGTCTGGAGTTTTCATTTAAGAGCTTGATCAGCATCAAAAAAACCATTCTATTGGGAGGAAGTATACAGGTAGGTTTTACCATACTATTTACTTTTATCATCGCCCGGCTTATGAATATGCCTGCCAACCAGGCTATATTTCTGGGTTTTTTGGTTTCCCTCAGCAGTACCGCTATAGTACTTAAACAGCTGGGAGAAAGACTGGAAATGGACACCCCCAACGGCAAGACCGCCCTGGGTATTCTTATTTATCAGGACATCATAGTTGTAGCCATGATGCTCTTTACTCCCTGGCTGGCGGCTGATTCAGTAGCCCTGGACAGTCTTTGGTGGGTATTGTTAAAAGCGCTAGTTTTAATGGTGGCGGTAATAATACTATCTTTATATGTGCTACCCCCATTGCTTTACCAGATCACCCGTACCCAGAGCCGGGAATTATTTATGTTAAGTATCATAGTAATATGTTTTTCAATAGCCGGTCTAACCTACAGTGCCGGTCTTTCCTTGGCCTTGGGAGCCTTTCTGGCCGGATTGATCATTGCTGAATCTGAATATAGTCATCAGGCCCTGGCTAATGTTATACCTTTTATGGATACCTTTACCAGCCTCTTTTTCGTCTCCATTGGTATGCTTTTAAGTGTGCAAAGCGTATGGTCCCATATGGGCACTCTAATCATTTTTACCCTGGCCATCTTGAGCGTGAAAGGGCTGGTGGCCGGTCTGGCTGCTGTTATACTTGCTTATCCTTTGCGGATAGCTATTATCGTAGGTTTTACTCTTTGCCAGGTAGGAGAATTCTCCTTCATTCTAGCTCAGACCGGAATAAGCCACGGTTTGTTGAGTCCAGAATTGTACCAGGGATTCCTGGCGGCTTCTATTATGACTATGATGCTTACCCCCTTATTGATCTCCATAGCCCCCAGAGTAGCTGCCCGTATAGCTGATTGGCCTCTACCGGAACGATTGAAAAGTGGTCGCTATTCCTGGTCCACGGCTATTGATTCAGATATTGAAAAGGAAAATCACCTGCTTATTGTAGGCTTTGGTTTAAATGGCCGCAACCTGTGCCAGGCTGCCCAGTATGCTGGTATCCCCTATGTGATACTGGAGCTGAATGCTGAAACAGTGCGACAGGAACAGGAGAAAGGGCAACCCATATTTTTTGGAGATGCCACTCACGAAACCGTACTCCGGCATGTTAATATAGAACGAGCCCGGGTTGCAGTTATTGCCATTAGCGATTCTGCCGCCCTACGCAGAATAACCTATACCATAAGAAAACTAAATCCTTTAATCTATATCATTGTACGTACCAGGTTGGTTGCAGATATGCAAGATCTGCATGACTTGGGGGCAGATATGGTTATCCCGGAAGAATATGAAACTTCAATAGAAATATTTGCCCGGGTTCTGGATCAATACATGGTGCCCCGGGATGAGATAGAAGAATGTATATGTCAAATACGTAGAGAAAATTATGAAATGTTTCGAAATGTAGCTCCCTTGGACCAGGACATGAAGGCTTTAACAAGGTCTATCAGCGATCTGGAAATCAAGAGCATCAAGGTAGACCAGGATTCACCAATAGCTGGTAGAACCCTGTCTGAAGTGAATTTGCGTAAGCTTTATGGCACTACGGTTTTGGCGGTGAACCAGGGTGAAGAATACCATTCCAATCCAGGAGGGGATTACATTATACAGGCCGGGGACTGTTTGATAATGATGGGAAAAGCAGATGAAATCAGGCGTGTTTCCAGGGTATTAGGATCTCATTATATGTCTTCAGCTTAAGGAATCTCATTTGCCAGGCGTTAAGCTCCAGACCATATAATAGCACCCCTTGCAGCAGCTGTGCAAAGGTTGGCATAAAGCCAAAGATCTGATGGAGCAAGCTATTCTTGCTATGGGATGAAGAATGGTTTAATAAAGCCTCTTGGTATTCTGGTAGAAATCCTCTATACCTCCCAGGGTAAATATTCGGCTTTAACCCAATCAAGTTATTTTCTATATAAGATTCTTGTACACCAGATAAAAAAGTCATAAACTAATAATAGTTATTAGCCTGCCGATTCAGGTTATGGAAATTTAAATATGTAGGCCACGCCTGGAAAGGATTTATAGTTTATGAAACTGGAACAATGTATTAATTTTACCCTTACCAAAGCCCAGCAGACAGTACAACAGCTGTTCAAAGCTGAGCTGGCTCCATTTGGAATAACCCCAGGACAATACGCCATATTAAGCTGTTTATGGGAAGAGGATGGCCAAACGCCCAGGCAACTGGCTGAACGCCTTTCTTTAGACAGTTCTTCCATCACTGGGATTCTGGATCGGGTGGAGCAAAAAGGATTGATACAAAGGCAAGCAGTACCACGGGACCGCCGTACTTTACGGGTGGTGCTTACTGACAAAGGGCGGGTTTTGGAGAAGCCTGTCAACCAGGCCATTTTGGAAGCCAATAAAAAGGTACTGGCCAAATTTGATGAGCAGGATTTGGAAAACTTGAGAAAGTTTCTGTACATGCTGAATGACCACACTTAAGGGAAACTGGGCCTTTACGGTCTTAATCGAAAAGCTCCTTTACCAGCTTTTCAAATTCAAAGAACATACAAGGCCGAAATCTAAAATTCTGTCGCAGGGCTTCCAGGAGACCGCGATAATACCACTCCTGTTCTTGTCGTCCTGGCTCCATACCTTTCCACATATCTTCACCAAGCAAATCGTAATCTTTGGCCATGGATCGAATAAGGTTGAGATTATCTGCCAAAATGATAAGCCAAATATCCCGATCAGTCTCCTGTAGTTGGATAAGAGTTTTTCGCTTTCGCTCTTCCCAGGAAGATGATTTATCTACTTCAGAGCAGGCCTTTACCAAGCTTAAGACCAGAGGTCCGAAAAGCTTTTCTATCTCTACCAGGCTCAGTTGACCAGCTTCAACTGCATTATGGAGTATGCCGGCTATAACCGCATCGCTGGTAGCTCCGGCTTCGGTCAGCATAATTCCCACTGCCATGGGATGAGCTATATAAGGAGTATCACTTCCGGGTAGGAACTGGCCGGCATGAGCACGAGCGGCAAGTTCACAGGCCTCCTTCAAGCGGTAATCACGCTGCATAATCCAATCTCCTCGTTTGAATATGGGAAAATCATTCTTTGATCAGCATTACCGGGCAAGGAGCAACTTTGGCCACCCGGTCGCTGACGCTGCCCAGGAACAAACCTGACATTTTACTTAAACCCCGACTGCCCATAACAATCAAATCACAGGCCTGATTACGGGCCAGGTTAATGATGACCTGAGCCGGGGTTCCCCATTCTATTCTAGTCTCTACTTCTATCTCTCTAGCCCCTATAGCCTCTTTGGTATCCTCCAATATTTTTTCAGCTCCTTTTATTGCTCCATCAATCATATGGTCTGTAATAAGCGGCAGAGATTGAGGAGCGCCCATACTAAACAGCTGAGAATGATTAATTACATGCAGAAGGGTAATTTTGCTGTCATGTTTTTGAGCGATTACCAATGCTTTTTTGGCAGCATTAGTTGCATAATCAGAGCCGTCTACCGGAACCAGAATCTGCTTAAACATAGGAATCCTCCCTTAATAATTTATAAGAGTTAAGCTGGAGCAAACAATGATAAGAGCTATGGCAAAAACATGGCTGCTGTGAGCTGTATCTTAATTTATTATACTTCAAATTTGCTTTCGGCCATAGCAAAAGCCTGCTCTGGGCTAATCTTATTCTTATAGTGGGTTTGCTATTGACAAAAAACTCTAACTCAGCAATAATGAACATATGAACAGTTGTTCATATGTCACCAGATAGGAAGGTGAAATATATGATTAAAAAAGACAACGATATCTGCCAGATCAAGTGTATTCACCTGGATAAAGTCAAGCTGGCTAAAGAGGCTATGCCGGCCGATGAGCTGATCCGGAAACTGGCTGAACTTTACCGGACCATGGGTGATCCCACCCGCTTGAAAATAATACAAGCCTTACAAGAACAGGAACTTTGTGTTTGTGACCTTTCAGCAGTGGTTGAGGTCTCTGAATCCGCAGTATCACATCAACTTAGGCTCTTGCGGGCACAGAAACTGGTTAAGTTCAGACGAGAAGGCAAGGTAGTATACTACTCTCTGGATGACCAGCATATAGCTATACTTTTTGAGCAAGGCTTGGAGCATATTAAGGAATAATAAAGCAGCCACTAAAGCTATCAAGTGAAAGGAAGGCAATTATGAAATATATATTGCAGGGCTTGAATTGTGTTCATTGTGCTGGAAAAATAGAACAGCAGATTAGGCAAATACCAGAATTAGAAGATGTGAAAATCAATCTGGCCACTATGTCCCTACGCTTAGAACCAGCCTATAAAGAACTGGTGCAGCAAATTGTAGACGGGGTAGAACCGGGTGTTACTCTGGTAGCAGCGGAAAAAGGTCCACTGAAACTGGAAAAGTCAGATATTCAAAACGTTAAAAATAATCTTTTGCGCATCCTGCTCAGTGGAATTCTCTTGGCTGCGGCTATGCTAAGTTCCCAATATACAGATATTCATAGCTATATTAATTATGGCTTTTTTCTTATGGCTTATTTAATTGCAGGTTACCCGGTATTATTTCGTGCCCTTAACAATATTAGGAAGGGACAGGTATTCGATGAAAACTTCCTAATGAGTATAGCCACTATGGGTGCTATCGCCATAAATGCTATGGGTGAAGCAGTAAGCGTGATGTTATTCTACGGAGTAGGTCAGATGTTTCAGGAACTAGCGGTAGGCAGATCGCGCCGGTCAATATCTGAGCTTATGGACTTAAGACCTGATTACGCTAATCTGTGGCGGGACAATAAAAGCCAGAGGGTTGACCCCCTTGAGGTTAAGGTGGGGCAGATTATTGAGGTTAGACCAGGGGAAAGGGTTCCGCTGGATGGAACTGTTTTATCCGGCACTTCCTACCTGGATACTTCAGCTCTTACCGGAGAGTCCAAGCCACGTCGAGTGGAAGCAGGCCAGAAAATACTCAGTGGAAGTATAAATTCTTCAGGACTGTTAAGGGTTCGAGTAGACAAGGAATACACGGAATCTTCGGTAGCCAAGATATTGGAACTGGTAGAAAATGCAGCTGAAAAAAAGGCCCCGGCTGAAATGTTTGTAACTGGCTTGGCTGGCCGCTATACTCAAATTGTGGTAGCTGCTGCTTTTTTAACTGCCTTTCTGCCCCCTTTGTTGATAAGTGGAGCAGAGATCCACACCTGGGTTTATCGTGCTCTCATCTTGTTGGTCATTTCTTGTCCCTGTGCCCTAGTGGTTTCCATTCCTCTGGGTTACTTTGCCGGGATTGGAACCGCATCATCGGCCGGGATTCTGGTAAAAGGAGCCAACATTTTGGATCAAATGATAGATCTGCACACAGTGGTGTTTGATAAGACCGGTACCCTAACCCGAGGGGTTTTTGAAGTGTTGGAAATTCAGACCTATTCCAACTTTACGGAAGAGGAAATACTGGAATGGGCAGCCCTGGCTGAAATACATTCCCATCATCCCATTGCTGCTTCTATTAGATCAGCCTGGAAGGGAGAATTGGATGCAGGAGTGGTGGAGCAATATGAGGAAGAAAAGGGCTGGGGGGTTAAAGCTTTGATCAAGGGTCAGTGGATATTGCTGGGCAGTATAAACTGGCTGAAAAAGGAAGGGGTAAGGGTAGAGGGCGGAATAGTAGGAAGTCCCCGGGTGCACCTGGCGGTGGATGGGATTCATGCCGGATCTTTGCTGATATCTGATGAAATTAAAGAGGACGCAGCTCAAGCCATAAAGCAATTGAAGCAACTGGGT
This sequence comes from Syntrophomonadaceae bacterium, assembly GCA_012520725.1. Taxonomy (GTDB): domain Bacteria; phylum Bacillota; class Syntrophomonadia; order Syntrophomonadales; family Syntrophomonadaceae; genus JAAYJK01. Next base: position 21,316 of record JAAYNQ010000074.1, read on the forward strand.
GTAAAACAGCTAATAATGCTTAGCGGTGACCATAGTAAAACAGCCGCCAATGTGGCCGAAGCCATAGGAGTAGACCAGGTATATGCCCAATTGCTTCCACAGGACAAGGTAGCAAAAATGCAGGCTTTTAAAGAGCTTATTCCTGGCCAGCAGGGGAAGCTGGCTTTTGTGGGAGATGGTATCAACGATGCTCCGGTACTGGCTCAATCTGACATCGGGATAGCTATGGGAGCTCTAGGATCTGATGCAGCTATTGAAGCAGCTGATGTAGTAATAATGGATGATCACTTGTCCAAGTTGCCGGTTGCTATTAGAATTGCCCGCTTCACCCGTAATATAATTACCCAAAACATTGTTTTGACCTTAAGCATTAAATTGGCTGTAGTTATTTTAGGCTTACTGGGGATGGCCAATTTGTGGGAAGCAGTTTTTGCTGATGTAGGGGCAGCTTTGCTGGCGGTATTGAATTCGGTGCGGACCCTGGGGGCTGCTCATAATAAGGCAGACATAAAAAGCAATTAGCCCCAGCAAACCGGTTTGTGGCAGGATGCTTCATTTTCCTCTAGAAAGGTTATATTTGGCGGATCAGGATGCATAAATATTCGTAGTCAGATTTCTCTTAAGCAAGCAAGCCATCTATTTATCCCAGATCCAGGGCTGGCTCACGACGGCCAGCCTCCGATCATAGTCTTTCTTCCTCCGTAGGGCTTGTCCCCTTTCATTGCTCCCTTTCTGCTTCCCATTTACCCAATTCCCTTAACAGCACCACTGCAGTTATTATCGCAGCAGAGATATCCGATACCGGGGAAGAGAGCCAGACTCCATTTAGGCCCAGAAAGTAGGGGAATATGAGCAACATGGGGATAAGCAGTATAAGCTGACGCAGCAGGTTAAGAAACATAGAGGTAAAACCCTTGCCGATAGCTTGAAAAAAGTTGGCACTGATAATTTGAAAACCGATAATGGGCAAGCAGAACAGGAAAACCCTTAAACCATATATACCCAGATCCAGCAGTTCTGTTTCCGAGGTAAAGGAGCGCATAATGGGACCAGCTCCCAGCTGAATAATAACAAATCCCAGGAAAACGATATAGGTGGCGTATAATATGGCCAGTTTCAGTGAGGCTTTGACCCGGTCATATTTCCGGGCCCCGAAGTTGTATCCGGCTATGGGTTGCAGTCCCTGGCTGATGCCCACCACCGGCATCAGGGTAAACATGGTGATGGTATAAATAATACCGAAAGCTCCGATGGCAGAGTCTCCTCCATATTTGGCCAGGCCTTGATTGTAGAGGATTACTATGAGACTGGAGACCAACTGCATAGCAAAGGGAGCTATACCTATGCTTAATATGGATTGGATAACAGGGCGGCTGGGAAGCATATTACTCCAGTGCAGCTTGATTATACTGGATGGGCCCAGGAAATGTCGTATAGCCAGGGTTGCAGCAACCGCCTGTGAAATTACCGTTGCTATGGCTGTACCCGGCATTCCCCAATGGAGAAGGTATACAAAAACGAAATCTAGGACCACATTAAGACCGGCATTAAGGAGCATTATACCCATGGAGATCCGGGGATTGCCTTCAGAGCGGATAATAGCCACCAGGCCAAAGCTGATATACTGAAAAGCCGAACCCAAAAGAATAATGCTGATGAACTGCCGGCCATAAGGCAAGGTATTGGGGCTGGCTCCGAAAGCAACCAGCAGTTCATCCAGCCAAAATAAAAGAGTCCCGGATACCAGCACTGATATTATCAATAAAAGGGAAAGGGCATTGCCCAGAATGTGTTCAGCATCCTGGGGGCGGTTCTGGCCCAGACGGATGGAAATCATGGCTCCGGACCCTATACCTATCAACATACCGAAGGCGGTAATAATTAAGGAAATGGGCATGGTGACCGACAGGCCTGAAATGGCGTCTGCACCTACCACGTTGCCTATAAACAAGCGGTTTATTATCATGTAGGAAGAGTTGGCCAGCATTCCTATAATGGCCGGCAAGGAGAATTGCCATAAAAGGTGCTTGATTGTCCTCTCTCCAAGTTGAAGGGCTCTTTCATCCATGCTCTATTTTCCTATCTCTTAAATGCCGAATCTGAAACCATCATAACTGCATAGGGGCATAAATGAAAACCGATTAGATACCTTTGCAATTGTACCATTTATAAAGCGAAGAATACAGAATTAAATTCTCGTTTAAAGGCAGCGCTTTAACTGCCTTTATTAAATAATTACTGGATTAATGCTTGTGTTGCTGGGTTATTATCTCCCCCGAATATGCTATGATTATTTGGGAGTCATCTCAGTAAGTTGTATTAGGAAGTGAGTGAATAGTGAATACGTATAGTGAAAACGTTCATTTTATAGAACTGGACGAGAAAGAGCTGATATTGGTGGGGACTGCCCATGTTTCATCCAAGAGTGTGGATGAGGTGAAACAGGTAATTGAGAGGGAACGCCCGGATACAGTATGTATAGAATTGTGTGAGGGGCGCTACCGTAATCTGACCGATAACGAGCGTTGGAAGAATTCCAATATTATTCAGATCATAAAAGACGGTAAGGCCATGCTGCTCCTGGTAAATTTGATTTTATCCTCCTACCAGAAGAGGCTGGCTGAGCAGTTCAATATCAAACCGGGACAGGAAATGATGCAGGGGATAGCTTCAGCTAAGGAAGTGGGAGCCGAACTCTGCCTGGCGGACCGGGATCTGCAGACCACTATGATGCGTTTGTGGAGAAGGTTCGGCTGGTGGGGGAAGTTAAAGCTTTTTTTTCAGCTGCTCCTGAGTATGTTTATGGATGAAGAGATGAGTGAAGAAGAATTGGAAAAGATGAAGAGCAGTGATATGTTGACTGCTGCCCTGGAGGATCTTTCCGTGTCTTTTCCAGACATTAAATCTATCTTGATAGATGAAAGAGATCAATACCTGGCCCAGAAAATTAAAGAAGCTTCCGGGAATAAAGTTGTTGCCGTATTAGGTGCAGGGCATATACCAGGAGTTAAGCAGGAGCTATTTTTAGAGCATGATCTGGAAGCATTGTCCCAGGTCCCGCCTCCTTCTCCTTTAAGCAAAGTTTTAGGATGGGGTATACCCATATTGATATTGCTTTTAATTGCCTCTACCTTTTCCGTGGATAGAGGAGCCGGGATTGATCAGGTGGCAGCCTGGATAATTTGGAATGGTTCACTGGCCGCGATAGGAGCACTATTGGCCTTTGCTCATCCTTTATCAATACTAACCGCCATGGTAGCATCACCGATAACCTCATTGAATCCCCTTTTGGCAGCCGGCTGGTTCGCCGGCTTAACCGAAGCTATAATTAGAAAACCCCTGGTACAGGATTTTGAAAATATAGCTCAGGATATTAATTCTATAAAAGGGTTTTGGAATAACAAAGTAACCCATATCCTCCTGGTGGTTGCCCTGGCCAATATAGGCAGCAGCCTGGGAGCCATGCTGGGTGGGCTAGAAGTAATAAGACATTTCCTTAATACCTTCTTATAATTAAACTTTTGGGTCAGGTCTAATAGTTTACTTAGTAGTAACTGGGTAGCAGGAAAGAAAAGACTCCAGATTGACAAAGTATAGAGCCTCCAAGTATAATATATGTGCCAGTAAATTATTAATATAACACATTTTGTAGCGCATGTCAAGATAAATATCGATTTTATTATACTGGTTTATATGGACTTGGAGGTGATTTTATGCCCGTTTTGGATCTCTACCGGGGATTGAATAAAATGGCTAGTTCTGACGAAATCCTTGATACTAACCAGCTGGCAAACAGCTATGGTTTAACCCTTGATGAACAAGGAGCCCTGGAAATATTAAAGGCCAGAAACCGGGCTCTACGTGATCACGGCAGAATAGAACTCAGTGTTGATCCAATCAAAAATATCATCAAAATATTCTGCACCTCTCCCTATATTCACCAGCATAATTATGTTGAAGTCCTGAATGAATTAATCGATATTTTTTATTTTTGCAAAAATGAAATCGAGGAATTGATGAGTGACCAGGAATTGATATCACAGATGAAAGAATACTTTGACAAGTCCTGTGGGGGATCTTTGGAATTATTGAAAAACCGTGAACTGATGATATTGATAAGGGATATCCGGGAGCAATCACTAGTAGAACACAATGAGGAAAAGGAAAGGAAATGCTGGGATGGACCAAAGATCTATTAAATCCCATCAAGCAACAGGTAAATTGGCGCTAGATCCCTATCATTATACCCTATCCTTACTGCAGCGAAGTCAAGAACTGGCTTTACTTGATGAGTCGCACCTGCATATTATTTACCAGCAATTCATGGACTTATTAAGGGAATGGATCATTAAATACTGCCAGGGGAATAGCAGTTCGGTTAAAATTGAAACCGCCGAGAGACTGATGCTTTCCATTCTCTACTGTGTGGATGCATATATAAGCAGCCTGAACAATCCCCAGAGGGCCTTCGAGCTTTTAAAAACTGTGGGGGTTAAAGAAATACACCAAAAAGGCTTGGAAATGGTTAATAGATCCTGGCAGGACACTAAGAGCCTCTACCGGAAATTAGTTAAACTGGATATCCATAATGAAGCTTACCAGGCTACGGTATATGAAGCACTGCCGGATAGTATCCAACACTATGATCCGGAATTTGCCGCCCATGATATTATGGGTGGGGGGAGTATAGATTATCCTCTGCTCTTTGATGACATGAAAGTAGAGGGTATATTATATATACGAAATTACCTGAATACCTTGACTTTGGAAAACAGGTTTTGCCAGCATTTTAATTTAAATGATATCAACCAACTGCTGTCTGACTATGGACAGCTTTACCAGATAGATCATAAGGAAGCGCTGGTAAATGTATTTGAAATAGTACTTGGAAATGCCATCTTTTCTCTAATGGCAGGCAAGAGTCCGCTTGAAATAAGAATAACACCCATGCAGTACCATGTTATAAGGGATAAATTGATGGGACTCGATGATTGCAGCTGTCGATGTCAAATAGAAGAAGCGGTAGAAAGCCTCTTGGTGCAACTAAAGATACAAAAGCAGGATGAGAAAGGCTACATCCGTAAATACCTGACAGTTTTGATGCCGCGGGTTTTATCGGCCCTAAAGAACGACAGCCTGCATAATTTAGTGATAATAGAAAGGGAGGCAGAGGATACCCAGGAGATTATTTTTGATGCGGGCAAGATGATGAATAACGAAGACTTCTGTGCCCTTTTGGAAGCCATTCAAGATGCTTCCGATCCTTGGCTTCGGGCTCAAGTCATTATCAAGGGCAGCAGCTCACTGGGCGATTTCATAGATGTACTGGAATCTGGTTATTTGTACCAGGAAGATTACCATACTTTGTTTGGCAAATTGGGGAATATGGAATTAGCCCTGCTGGCCAAATTAATCTTTGTTGAAGAGATAAGGGTGGAAGCAAGTTCTTTTGACCTCTATTCAGCATCAGTGCATAAGGATGCCTATTTGGAGTGGCAAAAGCAATATTGCCGGTTTATTCAAAGTCTGAGTAAAGACCAACGGGATAGGATAGAAGGATTAATTTCTGCACAATTGGTTTATCCGCAGAAAATAATTTAATATCTCTTTTTCCCTTGCAGGAATTCCCGGAAAGCCGGCAGAAAATGGAGTTGCTTTCCTCAATGTTTTTTTCAATTTGCTGATTAATCTCAACTATATCCGATTCCTGGGGGAGAAGCCGGTGTATTCAGATAATTCAGGGCCATACAGGACAGGTGTATATAAGGGGAGGGCAAGTATCCGGCTTATTTGGTATATTGCGAGACCTGATTTGGACCTCACCCCTGGTGAGGGACTGAAGGAAAGTGCTTTAATGGGGTTTTGAATACTGAATACATGAAAGGCTTCTTTTGGGATGGTGAATAAAAATGTTATAATTTAGTTCAAATGGATCGGGCCAGGAACAGAAAGCAGTAGTCCTTCCAGCTTAAAATTAGGCCCGCTCAATCCTATAGTGAACTCATTTCTAACTGGTGAGCTTTTCACTATTTCTCCCTCAATTAGAAAGATAATAACGGAGGCTGATTATGAAGAAAACATTTGTTAGTCTGGATCAATTAAAGAAAATTACCGAAAAATATCCTACCCCCTTTCACCTTTATGATGAAAAGGGGATCAGGGAAAATGCCCGCAGATTATACGAGGCTTTTTCCTGGAATCCCGGATTCAAAGAGTATTTTGCAGTCAAAGCCACACCTAATCCAAGCTTGATAAGAATACTTAAAGAAGAAGGATGTGGGGTTGATTGTTCATCATATACAGAACTTATGCTATCCGATGCCATAGGTTTTAGTGGTGAAGAGATAATGTTTTCATCCAATGTGACCCCACCCGAGGATTTCATTCTGGCTCGCAAATTAAATGCCATTATAAACCTGGACGATATAAACCACATTGATTACCTGGAACGCCTGGCCGGCCTGCCGGAGACCATTAGTTGCCGCTATAACCCGGGTGGTGATTTTACTATCAACAATGCCATTATGGATACTCCCGGCGAAGCCAAGTATGGCTTTACCAGGGCTCAGTTAAGTGAAGGTTTTAAAATATTAAAGTCCAAGGGCGTTAAACATTTCGGCTTGCATGCCTTCTTGGCCAGCAATACTACGGATAATCAGTATTATCCAACCCTGGCCAAAATCCTGTTTCAAACTGCAGTAGAATTGAATCAGGAAACAGGTGCCCATATCAGCTTTATTAATTTTTCGGGTGGAATAGGGATACCTTACCTGCCGGAACAGTCTCCGGCTGATATTTATGCCATAGCTGAAGATGTACGCAGGGTTTATGAGGAAATACTGGTACCGGCCGGTATGGGTGATATAGCAATATTTACCGAACTGGGCCGTTTTATGACCGGTCCTTACGGTTGCCTGGTAGCCACAGCCATACACGAAAAACATATCTACAAAGACTATATAGGTTTGGATGCTTGTGCCGCAAATCTCATGCGTCCGGCTATGTATGGAGCCTATCACCATATCACCGTTATGGGCAAGGAAGAGCAGCCCTGTAATCATCGATATGATGTTACCGGAGGCTTATGTGAGAACAATGACAAGTTCGCTATTGATCGCATGCTGCCCAAGATCGATATTGGGGACTTGATAGTAATACATGATACTGGTGCCCACGGTTATGCCATGGGTTATAACTATAATGGTAAATTGCGTTCAGCAGAAGTACTGCTGAGAGAAGATGGATCCAGTGAATTAATACGGCGAGCGGAAACAGCTGCTGACTATTTTGCCACTTTCGATTTTGATGAAGAACTCAAAAGCCAATTCGTTGAAAAATATCCCGATATATTTGGGGAGTAAAAGCTAAAGCAGGGTTTTATAGGCCAGGCCTTCATCTTACTTAAAGATGACGACCTGGCCTATTATTTATATTCTCTTGGAAAGTTGCTTTACATAAAAAATCTGGTAGAGATCTGATATAGACAAACCCATGGTAATCCCCAGCAAAAACCCTATGCTTGTACGCCTGCGGAATACCTGGAAAAAAATCCTGACAGAATCAGAAAAAATAAGTAAAAATATATTGAATTTAAGAAGGAATTTTCGATAACTGTGTCGAAAACCGGACAGTAAGGATTATAGTTGTTTTGTGGATTTATCTTAATTGTAAAGAAGGAAAAGCAAGCACAGTGATAATGACTGTGCAGAAAACCGGACAGCAGGGACTCCAATCACATCAAATGCCATATTGTAAGAAAATCTGACCATACTACCAACGATGCAATTAAAGTAATAAATGTTGCCATATGTGTGAAGGAGCGAGTTGTATTGCTAAATAGAAGCAAAAATCCGTTGGAAGGAATATCGCCCGAATATTCAGATTATTTAATAAATTGGCTTTATGAGATACTCTATAACGATGCTTTGATTTGCCAAAATCCGATCCTGCCCCAAACTATATCCTATCAGGAGATCATACATGGTGACTATTCAGTTTATAAGCAAGCTTTAGCGAATAGAGAGTCCGAGGTTGATGCCGATGACGCTTTAATAATATTACACACTTCTGGTACTGCCGGCCAACCCCAAGGATCCTTGCCAATCCACCACAATGTTATTTCTATGTCTTTAGTACAAAAAGATGAGTTTCACCTGGCTGATGACATGCAAGCAGGGGAATATGCTTTTGACTTGGTCTCCGGTGAATCATTTCACAGTGCTGCTACTCAATATGGAGCTGTTCTTACCATTGCTGTTTGGGCACTGGTATTGAAGGGATTTGTTGATGCCGATAGAGGTATTGAGCTTTTAGGGAAATACCTTAAGGATTACCTGGATGATTATAAAATATCCAGGGAATATATATTTAGATATCTTCTACCCATGACTTCACCTGCTAAACCGGGAAAAAACAAAGTGCATCAGAAAGTGGATAAGGGATTTTATGATTAATATATCCAAGTATTTAAGAAAGGAAATAGGTGAGTTAAAGGGAGTAAATGCTGGTTCTTTTGCTGCTTTCGTTTATACTCTGGAACAGATTGGATCTTATAAAGGGGAGAATAAGCCTAATTTGAATTCATCTCCTGTTAGCCTGGAGTATTCCAAGATATAAGGCCAGGTATTGGATTTCCTATACTCACTGATGAAAGAAAGAAGCCTGATTTGAGTGATCAATTATTTTTAGAGAAAGGAAGGTGGGCCGTTAAGAAAAGTTTAGGCAAATAATACTGATCTCAAGCCATTGGTATGACTTGAGCAGTGAGGGACTCCAGTCACAGGA
>JAAYNQ010000075.1 GCA_012520725.1 Syntrophomonadaceae bacterium
AAAACGTCAGGCCCACTTCCCAATTCAATTGATAGACTTCGGGTAAAATAATTATCATACGTTCTTTGCTCAGGCTCCAAATTACAACTATTATCACAAAATGCGCAATTTATCCACTGGTTACCGAGGGCTGGCATTCGAAACCAATCATTAATAAACGCCTTTTTCCGCTCGGTCGGCCATGGCACCTGAGTCAAGTTCGGGTACGGTGCGCTCTTGTGGAACAAGCTGCGGATAACCGTTTCGAAAAACTCTGCCCGTTTTAACGGCTTTCCCCTATCATCCTTTTTCATATAACCAATGTCATAGCTTTTCTCCACCCACCACCAGGCAATTCGCTTTAGATCAGCTACTTCCTCAGGCACGATCACCCGTTCACAATAGGGATTTGGCATGGGCGTGTTTTTGCAGCAAAAAACCGCTTCCATCAAATCACCTGGTATTTTAACAGTCCCATCATTCTGCAAAAATTCATCTGTGACAATTTGTTCTCCCAGACCATAAGCCAATACTTCCAGGAACCCTTGTACGCATGCATTGTAGTACCAAGATGAGGGATAAATTACTACGTCCTTCATCGTTTCTACTTCACCTCCAATAGGCCAAAACCTTGCCCAGTTCGTACGCCCAAACCATAATCGTACAAAAACTGCAATGTATTGATGGTTCCAGCCAAGGTAATTTCCCCCTGCAAAGTTGTAAGCTGTCCTCCGTAGTGGTAGCAGACACCTTTGCGAAATTGACAAGTTTCCACAATCTGAACTCCACCTATTGAATCAAGCGGTATTGGCAGCGGATATCTTTCTGCCAAGAAATTCAACCTTTTGTATAGCTGTGTATTTATGGATTCTTCCAATTCAGGGATGTTGCTTCCATCTATATAGGATTCCTTGCCCCTAAAAACTGCGTGCCCGATCATTTTAAATTGGCTCCGATCATTCTCAATTCTTTTTAACGGTTCCAGGTTGATACTGGATATTTTAAGGCCAAAAACCATTTCAGTATCTTTGTTCGCTATAGCCCCATTAGATACTGCGGTTATAAAATCATATAATCCGCTTGATATCGTCACATAAATGGGTGTTTTAATTCGCATAACCTGGCTTTTGGAATCCAGACCTTTGACTCCACTAAAGGTAACTGCAAACACATATGGGCTGTAACCGGGTTTTTCTTCGTCAAACCTTAACGACGATTTGCTCCCCGCTGTTAAGGTTTTCAGCATTGAGATAAAACTACGCCGAAAATCCAGTGGGATGTCGATTTCGCGATTTTCCCCGGAAACTGGTTCCATTCTTATAATTACTCTCACAGCAACCACCTCCCTTAATAAACTAATTATTTCTTCCAATATTTCTTGTTTTCACAGTATTTCATCTTTTTCACGGACAGCATTTCTCTTATTTATTCATCTTTGTGTAATTCTTGATGTCGGCGGGTAACCTCACTCAAGCCGCACGTTTTCTGTATTGTGGCCAGAGCAGCAAACCTTCCATGTCTTCCTGGGTCTTCACCCTAAATACCTTCGTCCTGCCTATCCAAGAGATGAAACGTCAGTCATACCCTCCTAAGCTGTGTCATTGCCCTTATGGTTAGACTGTCCCGGCTCTCCGTTTTATGAGTCTGCGCTAGTGTAAATTCTATTCCAACATCCTATGATGCTCAATTTAAGCCATTAACTTTGCTCCAAGGATATTTCTTCTTAGTTTCAGTAATATCTCAGCTTGGTTTACGCCGCCTGATAGTGGTTTTCTCTTTGCGTTTAACGGAACTGTTCTCCACTAGGTTAAAGCCTACTAGTTTCTGGATCTGACGTGGATCTTGAAATCTGCTGATATCTCCCACTTCGCCCACAAAAGTTGCTGCTGTGGTTAGCCCACACCTTTAATATCTAAAAGTTTACCGGCATTGGGAACTTACATCAGCAACTCCAACATGAGTTCTTCCAAAACTTCATATTGTTGACAGTTTAAGATCGTATTGTGCCAGTAGGTTTTTCAAACTGGCTTCGGAGGCTAATTTGCCGCTGGTTCTACCTATACTGTTGCTGGCTGCTTCTACAAGTGCCTCTGCACGTTTTAAACTGGGTCGTTTCATCTCTGTTTTCCATGTATCGCAAATTTTTCTGGCTCCTG
>JAAYNQ010000076.1 GCA_012520725.1 Syntrophomonadaceae bacterium
AAATCAAACGAATAATCAGCTCAGACCTAGTTATTATCGATGAAATTGGCTTTGTGCCAATTAGTAGAGAAGAAGCCAATTTGTTCTTTCAACTAATTGCTAAACTATATGAACAGACCTCGTTAATAATTACGTCCAACAAGGGTTTTGATGATTGGGCCGAATTAATGGGAGATCCAGTTATTACAACTGCAATTCTGGATAGAATTGTTCACCATAGTGAGATATTTAATCTGACCCGAGACAGCTACCGTATTAAACATCGTATTTCCATTTTGCAGTAAAGGTCCTATGTAAAATTAATGGCCAAAATTTCTCCAAAATACTTGACCGTTCACAATCCTAATTGATCCGATCCTATAGCTTTCAATGATTAAGAATTACTCAGTTTGTCATATTATATATAATAATACGCTATTTTCCATAAGTATGGAAGAATGTGGATCTTTTTAGAGGTGTTGGAAATTATGAGTGCTAATTTTACTGATGAAATGGAGCTAATTGCGGCCAGGATAATCTCAGCCTCTTGGACAGTACTCCCCAACTCCCTTCCCCTAAAAAAGCTTAATCTGATGGACTGCTGATTTTTGTTGCTCACCTATAGTATATATATGTTTTGTATAGAATATGTCCAAAGGCCCCCCGAAAAGATACCATTTATCCCAAGTTACCGGGATTGATTTGAAAGCAACTCGGACTTCTTCAAGTGTAATGACCCACCTAATCTGGGCTAAAATCAAGTAACGGCTGACTCAGCCGGATTATTGTAATATCTTTTATCACTCCATATAATTTAAGTGTAAGCACTATGGATATGTAGAGCTTTGATTAATGGTATAATAAACAACTCTTTACCTATCCGCCCCTCATGGTCTAGAATCTTACCATATAATGCAAGGTGGTGGCTGATATTATGGCAGTTAAAACCGGTAGAGCGGATAAACCTGCTCAAGTACTTATAGACTATGAGCGTTGTACCAGTTGCGGTCTTTGTGTACAGGTATGCAAGAGTTTTGCCCTTTACTGGCAGGATGGGCAGCTTTGCTTCGATCCCAATCGCCTGCTTGGCTGTATAGGATGTGGCCACTGTGCGGCTGTATGCCCGCTGGATTGTATAAAGGTGGAAGGACGGGAGCTGTCACCGCATGATTTTTATCCATTGCCAGCCCTGGAATCCAGGGCTACTTACCAGCAATTATACCAGCTGTTGTTTTCTCGCCGCAGTATAAGAGAGTTCAAAGAAAAGGAAGTTGAAGCAGAGAAGATCCAGCAGATTATTGAAGCTGTGTCCACTGCTCCCATGGGATTGCCTCCATCTGATCTAGAGATACTGGTGATAAAAGGCCAAGAGAAAGTGAAACAGCTTTCCTGGGACATAATTGATTTTTTCAAAAGCATCAAATGGATTTTTTCTCCTGCCGCCCTCTTAGCAATGCGCCCTTGGCTGGGTAAAGAGTATCTTGAGTTTTCTCAGACTTTCCTGACTCCGGCCATTGATTTTTTTATAGCAGAAAAGGAGAAGGGCAACGACTACCTTTTATATGACGCTCCCCTGGCTATATATTTTCACGTTTCTCCTTATGCTGATCCCCTTGATCCAGTAATTGCCGCCACTTATGCCATGATTAGCGCTGAAACCCTGGGCTTGGGTACTTGTATGATTGGAACCGTAGCCTATGGTTTCAAATACAGCAAGAAGCTGAAACAAAAATACGGTATACCGGCCAGGAATCAGCAAGGGATAATGTTAATAATGGGCTACCCGGCGATAAAATACCAGCGAGGTATCAGACGCAGCCTGGCCCAGGTTACTTATTACTGAGTTCTGGACAGCAGGGGACGTTCCTTTTTGCTTCCATATCATTTCAGGAAGTAAAAATGAACGTCCTGCTTCCTTTCATGCATATTTAACGAGGGTCATAACCTACTACTGACCAAATGCCGGTTTCATCCTGCCGCAACAACCTCTTAAGATATACCCGCTTTATGGGTCCATCGGCTACCTCTACCACAGCTTGGGCAGAGTTGTTCTGTACCAGCTTAAAAGACAAGATGGGTATTTCAGGTTCACCTTGAATTCCTTCCGGGCTTACTTTTAAATTTACGAAAGTCAGAGATACCTGCAAAGGATCCAGTTGCCAGGGACTACTTCCCCTATCCACCTGCTTTTGGTCTGCTTCAACCATCTCTTTATCTACCGCCACCTGAACCTGAGCCTGGCTCAGCAGATCTTCATTCGAATCGGGAAGTGAAAGATCCTCTGCTATCTGAGAAGCCAATGCTATTCGTTGCTCCCCTTCCACCTGAATCTCTATCCCATTCTGCCTCCACCGTAATCGCTCCCACCATACCTCCAGAGGGCCACCGCCAGCAGTGCCCAGGGAGGCATTGGCCAGCAGTTCAAAATCTCCCTGGGAGAGGGTTTCCATAATGGTGGTGTTACCATAATCCAAGACCATTCTATCTGGAAAGGCTATGATACGGTTCGGGGCTTGAGCCGGAAGTATGGGAGTTATTCCGCTGATTGCCACCGCTTCCTCAATGGTAGCTACCAACTGCCCGGGATTGTTTTCCAGTATCTGGTAGCCCTCTGGTACCTGGTAAGCAAATATTTCAGGATTGATCCCCGTATTGGGTTCAAATTTAATATAGGTATAGGTGGTTTGCAGGGCATTTTGCATAGCTGTCTGCAATTGAATAGGTAAATTGCTTTCTTTATCCACCCATAAATAATACTCCTTTCCCCCTGGTGGAGATATGGCCAGTTTAGTAGTTTCACGACCGGAAACCAGCTCTGAGCCCACAACAGTGTGAGGATATTTTAAAGCTCGCCGGGCCTCATCCTGCAAGTCAAAATTACTCCGGCCTGGATCCGGCAGCAGTGGCAACATGGCTACCTCCTTTTTTTCATGGCTGATCTGCCACTTTTGCTGTCCGTTATTGATAATCGTAGTACCATCTACCGTCTTAATGGCATACTTGTCATCTTCGGACCAAATTTCTACCTGACTGACCATCCATTCCTCCCCGGCGGCATTCTTGCTGCGGATCTCCAGGATACCGTGGTAATTAGACAACTGGGCCACTGCTTTTTCCATAGCATAAACCACATCCTGCTTAAAGAGGCCCAAGTAATTGGCCAATACTACGATTAGCAGACTGGCTGCCAATGCGGCCATAGGTAAAAAGCGTTTAGAGGCTTTTTGGGTAGACTTAACCCCTTGTTCGAAGCCAACTTGCTTCTCCTGTATAACTTTAGCAGCTACAGCCTGAGCTAATCTTTGGGGATATCCCTCTTCAGGCATGGCAGGCTCTCTTAAAGTACGTACCAAACGTACGGTGGCCATCAGCTTATCCAATTCCGGGTCATTATCACTTTCCAAGATTTCTGATTCTTCTTCGTTATTTAATGCATCTATATAATCCGAAAGCTTTTCTTCTATATCACGATCATACTTACTCAAGATTATCCCCCCTTTAGTTGAATTTTTCCTGGTGGTCTTTATCTTCCAGAATCCGGGCTAGGGCTTGCAAGGCCCTATGTTGGGCAGTGCGTACCGCAGCTTCCGTTTTTCCTAAGTGTTTGGCGGTTTCAGCTACTGAATAACCTTTTATAATCCGCAAATCAATAATAACTTGCTGTTCCTGCTTTAACTGGGCTAATGCACTTTCCAGCAGTAAGCGCTGTGCTATCTCATTCTGCTGGTCTCTACCAGCCGTATCTTCCGGGCTTATGGCTTCCAAATCCACAAATACCCCCCCTCGTTTCTTTTTTCGCCAGCGGTCCCGTATTATATTTAGGGATACTGTCTTCATAAAGGCCAGGAAATCTTCCTGGATTATATTATTTTGCAGGTAATTTAAGGATCTGACATATGTTTCCTGGGTGATATCCTCAGCCTCCTCCTGGTTCTGTACTTTATAGTAAATAAAGCGATAAAGAGGCTCCCAGGTACTCAGGCATATTTTTTCTATTGCTTTTTTATCACCTTCTTTTGCTTTTTCATAATCATCAGCAGCTATCACAAGTTTTACACCTTCTTTCCGGCCGGTTGTCTGTATACATAAATAAAGACGATATGATAAAGCAAATGTTACATGAAATATTCATTATACTTCTCTTTGATTATCTTACCAAATTCGCAGCAATTAATAGCGCATGATAAACTACTGTAGGGGCGGTCTTCGACCGCCAGCCCGGGCTTGCTACGGTATTTCGAGGAAGGCCGGCGCACCTGGGGTTGTTAGTCCGGGGAGCGATGGCGGGCGACCGCAGGTCGCCCCTACAGGTTTGTAACTGATATTTGGGGGACCGGCGGAGATTGCAGATATGGAGAGGATACCAGCTAAGGATTGTAGGGGCGGTCTTCGACCGCCAGCCCGGGCTTGCTACGGTATTTCGAGGAAGGCCGGCGCACCTGGGGTTGTTAGTCCGGGGAGCGATGGCGGGCGACCGCAGGTCGCCCCTACAGAC
>JAAYNQ010000077.1 GCA_012520725.1 Syntrophomonadaceae bacterium
CCGGCTCACGGCATATCCATTGCAGGCTTTCTCAATTATGGAATGGGGAGTGCGGTGGCCTTTTACTCGGCTGCTGATGTGGGAATGCAACATTTTAACATTTACCATTATGTACTCCAGCCTTCATTTGACCCGACCATCAGCAGCTATGATGAGAAGCAGCCCCAAATTATGGTCATGGCTTATGCTGCCGGTCGCCCGGAGATGGAGAGTCTGGGTTATGAACAGGATTATATCTTAAAGGAACAAGCCCGGCTGGATGCACTGGGATACTGAAACTGAGTCCTTATCTATATAGTTACAGCATATCCAATACCTTAGCCCGGGGATTCTTCTGGTCTGCCAGGTACTGGAAAACGCACCATGAACCTGGTACCACCTGGGGTACTGATAAATTCTATCCGGGCTGAGTGGCGGCGAGCAATACTATAACATATAGCCAAACCCAAACCAGCAGAATTTTCTTTGGTGGTGAAAAAGGGAATGCCAATGTTTCTGGCCGTGGCTCCTGAGATTCCGCTTCCCTGATCCTGTACGGTAAGGACTACTTCATTATCCTTTACCTTATCGGTACTTACTGTGATTACCCCTCCCTCGGGCATGGCTT
Organism: Syntrophomonadaceae bacterium; assembly: GCA_012520725.1. Lineage (GTDB taxonomy): Bacteria > Bacillota > Syntrophomonadia > Syntrophomonadales > Syntrophomonadaceae > JAAYJK01. Next base: position 608 of record JAAYNQ010000077.1, read on the forward strand.
CTATAGCATTGGATAAGAAGTTTTCGATTAATTCACTTATTTCTATCTTATCCAGCAGCAAGTCATCAATTGGACTCAAGCGGGTTTTTATTTGTATATTGCTGGGCTTTTCTATAGCTAGAGCCTCACTTAAGTAATCCTCTATGATATGATTTAAATTCAGCAATTCGGGGTGATTAATTTTATTATGGGCCAGGTTGATTAAGTTGCCTATGGTGGCATCAGCCCTATCTATCTCTTCAATCATCAGGGAGAAGTATTCTTCGGCTCCCTCATAGTTTTTTTCATTACCCAAGAACTGTAAGAATCCTCTGACCGTTGTCAAAGGATTGCGTATTTCATGGCCTACAGCAAATCCCAACTGTCCCACCATATCGATTTTCTGTAAACGAGGATCAATATGCTGCTTGTCCATTTTCCCCTCTAATCCCTCTATATTGAGCCCGAGGGATTCATCATCCAATTGACCATAGCTATAATTGGTCAATAAGTATATTATCAAGGCAATCATCACGAAAACCAAAGCCCTTTGTACGGATGAAATGCTTATTAGGCCAAAAGCCAGGTAATTGAGAGCAACATGAAAGATGCCCAGAAAAACTGCCAGGTAGATAGCATTTATTCCATACCAAATAGCGGTCAGAATAATTGGTATATAAAAAAAATGAGTATAAACTATATCCTGTTTGATATGTAAATTCACAAAAACTGCCCCGGCTATACAGAGCAGACAGGACAAGACTATTATCAACTTCTTGTAAAGATTATTGTGTTGATGGATGGCATAATAGATCTGATGGGCATTTTTCATTAAACCGGACAAAATATATATTATCGAGGAAATAATTATAAAAATCAGGGCCCTTTGTAAAGATGAGATGCTAATAGAACCAAAGGCTATGAAGTTGACCAGGATATGAAACACACCCAGATACAGGGCCAGGTAAATAGTCTCCTTACCATACCATAGTCCGGTCAATATAATAGGTATATAAAAATAATGGGTATATACAATATCGGCTTTTAGATATAGATTGGAATAAAATGCTGCTACCATACAAAGTAGGCTAGATACTACTATAACCAATACCTTATAGAAGTTAATGTCTTGCTGTATAATATCGATCATCCTATACATGTGCTTCAATATAAACTGCCTCCACTAGAACATGACTTATCCTACTATATCACAGATTAACAAAATTTCGACTGAATGGGGGAAAATTTTCAATTTTATCATAAAATATTTAGTTTTCCTCTTTCTGTGGTAAACTTTATATCCCTGATGAAGGTTCCCTTGCTCCTGGCTACCAGCTTTCCCTGATCGTCAAACAAGCTGCTTTCCACTACTCTTATGGTTTTCCCCGGATGTACTACCTGGGCTTCCCCTCTAAGCTCTCGGTTCTCATATGCCGGGGCTATATAGTTTATGTTTAGTTCCACGGTTCGGAAAACCTGACCATCAATGGTAACCGCTGCTGCCCCCATTACTGTATCGGCCAAGACCGCAATCATTCCCCCATGTACCCTTCCCCCAGGGGTGGAATATTCGGGCTGGGGATATATTTTTAAAGAAGCCTGCCCCGGACCCAGGTAGATAAATTGAAAACCCAGGGTCTCATGGCAATTGGCCTTAGTGTAGCGCTTCAATATAAAATCAAAAACATCTTCATCGAGGCCTCTGTTTTGCACCTCATTATTATTCATATAAAAAACCTCCTGATTTATCCTATATTGTAATGGGGGATGGAAAATTGCTTTTCTGTTTCGGGTCAAGAATAACAAATCATTGGGACCTTTTGTTCAACTATTACAAATTCTATTATTACCAAGCTTTTTCTGCAATACTTGGGATCAGATTAATCCTAAAGCCGGTATAAAGCTCCCAATAAGCCGGATGATTTTCATTATGGGAAAGTATTCACTAAACAAGCAGTCCTGCCTATATTCCAGACCCAAGAACGCACACAGGACTATTCCATACCATTGGCTTTTACTTTTTCTAATATGTTAAAGCTGGCCTCAGTATTATAATAATAATAATGTAGGCTGGAATCAGCAGGTTCTGTATCAGGGTAATAAGCAATGATTATAGTTAATTCATAATAAATATAGATTTGAGGTGAAATTATATGCTCACTAATGAGGCTGAAAACCGGGGAATCGATGCTGATCTGTTCCATTCACTATGCCGGACGTGGAACGAAAGTCCGGTTCTGAATACTTTAGCGGTAAAGCTGGCTTATCTGGGCCCGGGAGAGATGGGATTAAAGCTTTGTCCCGGCCTGGAATACACTACTGTTAAGGAAAGGGTGCACGGGGGACTCAGTGCTACTCTATTGGATACGGCTATGGGTTGGGCCATCATGTCCCTGGGTTATAATTGTGTAACCGTGGACATGTATACCAACTATTATATCCCCACTTTCAGAGACCAGGAAATAATAGCCCAGGCCCGGGTTACCCATAGGGGCAAAAGAAGGGTAGTGGCAGAAGCCGACTTGTATAATAATAAAGGTCAGTTGCTGGCCCAAAGCTGGGGCACTTTTGCCCTGGTAGACCTGGTAGAATAGGCCGTAAGAAAAGGGCAGGATTTAAACCTGCCCTGGATTTCTGGAAAAGATGCTGGAATACTGAGTAACAATTATATTATCTTCTAACCTGACTGGCCCTATTGTCTTCTTAGTGCTTCTACCGGTGGCACTGATGAGGCGGATATGGCCGGATATACTCCAAATAGCAGGCCTGATCCTAAGGCAACTACCACCGCAATTTTGATAGCATCAAAGCTGACCGCGGTTTGGAAGCCATAGTTTTCGAATATATTCAGTCCCCATATTCCCAGTACTATACCACATATTACACCTATGAGGCTTACATATAATGCTTCTAATAGAAACTGGGTCATTAAATCGGTTTGCCTGGCTCCCAGGGCTCTTCTAACCCCTATTTCAGAGGTTCTTTCGCTTACTGCCACCAACATAATGTTCATGATACCCAGGCCCCCTACCAATAGAGCCACGGTAGCTATACCGCCTAATAATAAGGTCATAATACGATTAGCCTGGTCTATCTCATCTACCAATTGATTAAGATTGGTAACGGTAATGGGGTCACGGCTGATAGTAGGTATATCAGCTTTGTCCGGTTCCGGTACTGGTTTTTCCACCATAACCATATCCGGTCCCTCAACTTCCACTGTTTCATTGCCGTCTGAAGGGAGAGGAACATTAGGAGCACTACCTATTTCTCTTTGAAATATTCTCCCTAACTGCACCGTTGCTAATTCAGCATCTTTGCTACTGGCCGTTTTAGCCCATATTTCTTCGACTGTCCTTTTCTCTTCTATCCTTTGGGCAGTGGTATAGGGAATCACCACTTTATTATCAATGTCATTGGCATTACCGGCTCCTTTTTCCTCTAAAACTCCTAATATTCTGTAGCTTTGCCCGTTTAAGCTTATTATTTGCCCTACCGGGCTTCTTCCTCCGGCCAAGTTTATGGCTAAACTATATCCTAATACCGCCACTGCTGATCTTTGTTCAACATGTAGTTGAGTAAAAAAATCTCCCGCTATCAGTTCATGATCACGGATCTCGGGGAATTGGTGATTTACCCCCAGCACATAAACCTCCCCGGTAGTCCTTCTCCAACGCATGGTAGTATCTGTACTGACCACCGGAGTTGCCATTTCCAGGCTTTCTACCCTTTGCACCAATTCACCGGCTTTATCGGGTTGAAATTCATAGTTTTCATCATGAGCCTTTATGGCAATAACATTGGTTCCCAAGCTTTCAAACTGTTCCATTACATTTAAGCGGGCACCTTCACCTATTCCCATTAATCCCACCACAGAAGCTACTCCTATGGCTACTCCCAAAACAGTAAGGGCGGAACGCAAGACATTGGATAATATTCCATTAGCAGCCATCTTGGCCGTAAAGCAAAAACGGACCAGAAATGCTTTTATCAATGATTGTTTGAACAATTACTCTTCACCACCCTCATCAGCCTTTTTAGGAATCAAATTATTGTTTTGCTCCACATTTTGGGTGGGTAATAAATCGCTGCTGCTTCCGGTAACCACCAGATCTCCCTCTTTTAGCCCACTTTTTATTTCTGCCAAGCGATCGTTCATCAGACCTATTTCTACCGCCACTACGCTGGGCACACCGTTTTCCCCTAATACTTCCACTTTATAAGTGTTGTCTTCCTGAAACACCGCTTCTATTGGCACTAATAGAACATCTTCAGCACTGCCGGCATCGATATGGGCCCGGGCTTGCATTCCCGGCCTTAATAGTTCTCCCCCTTTTATTTCTATGTACACCATAAACTGAGTTGCCTTACCGTCACTGCTCCAGTTAGTATGAATATCTCTTACTTCACCTTCGAAAACTTCTTCCGGCAAAGCGTCCACCGTCACCTTAACCGGAGCTCCCTGGGTAACATGTATTATATCAATATCATCTACGGTGCTCATCATAGCCATTTGGGAGGTCTGGTAAATATTCCCGATCCATTCTCCTGGTGATACGGTGTTGCCTTCCTGGCTATAGATGCCAGCCACTATTCCATCCATGGGAGATTTTACATTTAGCATTTCAATGGCTGAGATAAGCTGCCTTAAATCTGATTCCAGTTCACGTATCTTATCCAATCTTTCTCTAATGGTATCTTCCACCTCAGAACCGGCTAAGGTTATGATGGGATCACCTTTTTCCACCTCCGCCATTTCCTCGGCATGCACCTCGGCCACAATTCCTTCGGTATTGCTAAATACCCTTTCTTCCTTCACAAATCCATCAACATGGGACTTGTTCCTGAAAAAATACACCTGTCCCGGTGTTCTTTCTATGCCTACCTCAACTTCCATAGCTTTTTGAACCAAACCCTGATTATCACCTTCTATACTGGCCTTATAAACAAAACTGGAAGCAAAATCTTCTTCCTTTTCTTTGAATGGTACCGGATTGGAGTTTATATGTTTTATTACTCCATTCTGCAAACCTTCAAAATAAGGAAAACGCAGCTTAACCGCCTGCCCTTTTTTCACCATGCTGTATTCCGGCATGGCTAAGTCCAGGGTTATATTGTAAGTAGAAACATCTACCACCCGGGCAATAGTCTGTCCTTGGGCCACTTCATCCCCTTCTTCCAGGCTCATTTCCTGTACCCGACCTTTTATAGGGGCTGAAATGGTTACCCCTCGGGAAGGATCTATATTCATAACCTGCTCCAGGGGTACCCCGGTAATATTGGATAAATACTCTTTTTCCCTTTTAATTTGATCTCTAAGCTCAGCTAAATCGTTATCCAGACTAGGAGCTGACAAGCGTACAACTGTTTGCTGCCGGCTTACGGTATCCCCTTCTTTAACCAGGATTTCTTCTATAACCAGTTCACTAATTTTTGTGTTTCTAAAAACATCCGAAACCCGAATGCCGCCACCGGAGGAGGGATCTAGTCTTCCGGAAGTGTTGACCCCTACACTTATGTCTCCCCTTGTTACTGCACTGGTAGCATAAACAGGTCCTTGAGCCTCTACCTGCATAGGTTCAAGCAGCTGTTTGTATACATAAAACCCGCCCCCTAATACCATCAAGATAACTATAATGACAGCTATAGTTCTCTGATACACTTCTCTTCCTCCTCACCTAATGAGCTTGTACCTCTTCTATGTAGTTTATCTCTCCGTCCAACAAGTGGTAGATGATTTTGCCGCATTCAGCTATGCTTTTTTCATGGGTTACCTGAATAATAGTAATTTTTTTTTCTTCATTCAGATTTTTGAATATACTCATAATGTTCTCACTGGCTTTGGAATCTAAGGCTCCGGTAGGTTCATCCGCTAATATCAACTTAGGGTTTTTTACAAAAGCCCTGGCTATGGCCACCCTTTGCTGTTCTCCACCTGAGAGCTGTGATTGTCTATGGTACAGGCGGTCTCCTAATCCAACCGCCTCCAATGCTGCCTGGGCCTTTTCTTTTCTTGCCTTACCGGTTACACCTTGATATATCAAAGGCAATTCTACATTTTCCAGGGCATTTAAACCTGATATTAAATGAAATTGTTGAAATACAAATCCGATGAACTTATTGCGAAGGTCTGATAAGGCGGCATCATTTAATTTTTCCACATTTTGATCATTGATTCTGTAGCTTCCCCTGCTAGGGGTGTCCAAACAACCTAATATATTCAGCAAGGTAGATTTCCCCGAGCCAGAAGGCCCCATTATGGAAACAAAACTCCCATCTTCTATGGATAGGCTAACTCCTTTTAAGGCGTTTACCTTAACATTGCCATTCAGGTAATTCTTATGAATATCATTTAACTCCAACAAAGCCAAACTAGTACCCCCCCCTCTCCAAAAGCTTAAATAAATCCTGGTACATGAAGATTAGCGCACAAAAAAATTTTGAGTCTCCGGCAATAAGGATTATTTCGGGTTTGAAGGTATGCAACACCGGATGTCTTAGGTTTAACAGCTTCTCCCTATCATACATCCCCAGCCGAGGCTCGTCCCACAAGCAAAGGTATCCGTGCCCCCCAGCCAGAGTTCAAAGGGTCTCGCCCCCTTTTACCGTCCGGCATTTTAAGGTGGTCTAAGCTTATTGTTGAAGCAAACATCAGTCTGCACGAAGGGGCAAGCACCATGTTAATTAAAAGGCCCTATAAATTCATGTATCCAAAACACTTGTTCCAGGCTTTTCGTAACTCAATCAATAAGTGACTAAGGATCTCCAGAATTGTTATTTCGCCTAAATAGTCATAAATTATAAAATTGGCCTTCATAATCCAATATGCTATTTTACTCCAATCCTTACACTATAAATCTATATTTTACCATATAAGGCCAGGGACTCATGGCCGGTAATTACTGGTAAGTTTAATAGCCGCCGCCCCATAAATGGGTCTGGTTATTATGGCCAACGACCATGTTTAAACCCCTCAGCCTCTTCCATTGAATCCCACCGTAACTTGTCCGTTATGGATAATAACCGGAACTTTCCGGGCACCTCCTGATACTCTGAGCATTTCCTCTATTTTGTCTGGGCATAGGGAAAGATTAATTTCTTCATATTCTTTACCCCGGCTTTTCAGCCAATCTTTGGCGGCCTGGCAGTAAGGGCAACCGGTCTTAGTATATATGCTTATCGACATAATTACTACCTCCCTTGAACTTATTTATGTATATTATACCTGTGAAGAAGAAAAAGAGTTATACCTGCTTACTGGCAGGTGGCATTGTATAATATATATGGGATTTAAATATATTGGAAAGCATTGGCTTCAATAAAGTATACAAGCTAATTAAATTCAATCGTAATAAGAAAGGCCAGGATAATGAACAAAACCAAATTATGGACCAAAGAATTTGCAATCAGTACCAGCATTAATTTCCTGGTTGCCCTGAACTTTTATTTATTGATGATAATCACTTCTGAATTTGCCATGGAGGAATTTGGATTATCACCCAGTGCAGCGGGTTTTGCTGCCGGCATATTCATAATCGGTGCCCTTATTTCCCGGGTCTTGGCTGGTAAATTCATAGTCCCGATTCGCTATAAAAGAATGCTCTACATCGGTCTTGTAGCTGGTTTAGCTATGAGCATAGCATACTTTGGCATTAACAGTATCATGCTCTTATTCATTATCCGCTTTTTTCATGGCGCCGCATTTGGCATCAGCACTACCTCCACCGCTACCATTGTGTCGGATATTATACCATGGCAAAGAAGGGGTGAAGGCATTGGCTATTACTCATTAAGCCAAATCATGGCAACCGCCATTGGCCCCTTTCTGGGTATTTTTTTGAGTCAGCTGGGCAATTACCAGGTGATTTTTGCGGCCTGTACAATTGCTGCCGCCATCGCTCTGTTTATGGTACCCATGATGTCTTTGTCCCCAAAAGAATTTACAGCAGATCCAAAGGAGGAAAGACAGCCGGGTGGGATAAGGGATTTTGTGGAGATCAAAGCCGTTCCCATTTCCATGGTTTGCTTGCTAATATATATGAGTTATTCAAGCCTGGTGTCTTTTCTGACCGTATACGCCAAAGAAATAAATCTGGCTGACCCTGCCAGATACTTTTTCCTTGTTTATTCAGTGGTTATTATAATCACCCGGCCAGTGGTGGGCAGGCTTTTTGATGCCAGGAATGAAAATGCCATCATGTACCCGGCTATAATAATATTTGCCCTGGGAATGTTACTGTTTAGTCAAAGCTATTACGGATCCATGCTTTTATCAGCTGCCGTTTTGGTGGGCTTGGGATTCGGGGCCATTGCATCAAGTGCCCAGACCATTGCAGTAAAAGTGACTTCCCCGGATCGTCTGGGGCTGGCCAATTCAACCTATTATATGTTTTGCGACATCGGAATGGGAATAGGTCCTTTGGTGGCGGGATTAATTATTCCTTACACCGCTTATAGAGGAATGTACACTATTGTTTCAGCCATTGCTCTTTCCTGCTGCTTACTGTATTATTTATTGCACGGTAAAAAGGTTGCAAAGGAAACCGGCACCTACGGCATAATGTAAGGGGAAGTGAATGAACTTGCAGAAAAACTATAGTATCCATTGCCTGGCAGCTGGAGCCGTCCGGACCATGGTTCGAACTTTGAATCAGGAAAATCAGGTTTTACTGACACCCGCGGTTTTTCCCATCCTGGTTTTTTATTTAAAAGCTGATGGTAGCCGGATTCTAATTGACACCGGTGCACCTAATCCGGCATTGCTAAGTAATGTGCTGAGACAGGCAGGGATTGGTCCCAGGGAAATAGACACCGTCATTCTGACCCATCTCCATTTTGACCATTGCGCCAATTCGGAATTGTTCCCAAGGGCCCGTTTTTTTCTGCAACGACGGGAATGGGACTTTGCCCAGCATCCTGACCCATCGCAAAGGGACATTTATCTGCCTGAGCTGATGGCTGAGGTACAACAACGGGATTTGCTGCTGGTGGATGGAGATTTGCAGCTTACCGACGGAGTTTCGGTGCACCTGGTTCCCGGTCATACCCCAGGGCAACAAGCGGTTTCTGTTTCCACCAAGGATGGATTATACCTGGTGGCTGGTGATTTGTTTGGGACCTTCAGTAATATCAACCCAGCCATCCATAAACTCACTGATCTAACAGGCAAGACCATCATCCCCCCCATCCTGCCAGGACAGGATTTGTATCCTCCGGGCATACTGATTGATCTGAATGATTGGCAGGCCAGTGCCCGTAAACTCCTAGCCATTGCCGGCAGCCGGGAACGCATTATCCCCAGCCACGAACCTGTTTTGTGCGGCCAGATTTTTCCAGCTCAGCCCAGCGACTAGGAAGGTTCTGCAATATATGCTTAGGAGCCGTCCTGTAGGGCTGCTTTGTGTTTGGCATATTTGACCTGATGTATCAGTATATGCTTTTGTGGAAAACTGAAATAAAAAGTATACATTTAATAATAAGGAGGTCAGGTAAATTGCCCAACACAAAAACAATAGAATCACTTAACCAGCTTTTACAGGGAGAATATATGGCGGTCGAGAGTTTCAATAACTTTATATCTAAGTTAGAAGATGAGGATGTTCAGCAAGCTTTTAAAGAAGTACAGAAACAGCATAGGGAAAATATTGGCAAATTAGCAAGCTACATTCAAGACATCGGCGGACAGCCCAACGAAAACCTCGGTATGAAGGGAAAAATGGGAGAAATAAAGCTCAATATGGATTTAGGGTCCAGAACGGATGCAAATGAAATAATTAAAAAAGCTATAGAGGGCGAAACTAAAGGGGTTAATATGGCTGAAAAAGTCCTAAGGGGTGACCTGGACGAAAGGTCTAGAGATATAGCAGGCGAGATACTACAGCAGGATAGAAAGTCTATTGAAAAAATAAAGAACTTACTCCAGATAGCTAATTAGAGCCCCCGGGCTCTTTTTTATGGTCCCGGCTCAAACCTGGCTTTCCAGCTGCTTAACGGCCAGCATGAAAAACAAATGGTTCACGGTATACTTCCAACAATTCTCAATGACGGGCTAGTTAAAATCAGTAGCAATCAAATTACAATTGATCCTGGGAGAGGTTTTTCCAGGTCCGTAAATCGTTTTAGATTAATACCTGTTGAATAATCTATCCATACTAAATAAATATTCAAAATTTTCCATAACCACAATAGATAACGAAGTCCTATTTGCTTGAAGCTGCTTTCTTGAGAGATTCTTTGAGTGCCTTTTCAAATTTGACCATGGTTAAAGCCCCTCCAACCTCGGAGGGGCCTTATTTCTACTGGAGCCGATGGCCGGATTTGAACCGGCGACCTGCTGATTACGAATCAGCTGCTCTGCCACTGAGCCACATCGGCTTATTGTTTTTAGACAAATAGATGATAGCAAGAAGGCGATTAAGAGTCAAGACCACCCTGCGAAAGCTCTATTATCGTGATGCCTTTAATCACCATAAGCTTCTAAATGACTGATCTCTATCTCGGCCAGCTCCATTATTCTCTTGCTGGCGATGGCCCTTACTTCCTCGCTTTCGTCCTGGAGTTGATCACATACCAGCTGATCAAAGGGAATCAGACTCATCCTTTCAGCAGCATCCTTGATATCCACGTGGGAGAAAAAAGCGTTTAGCAAATTCAACATATTAAAAAAGAATTCTTCGCACCATAGCTGTATCTGGTCCTCATCTATCTTTCCATCAATAAAATCAAACTTGCTCATCTAACTTCCTCCTTAACCATTGCCTGGCTTCTTCCAGGGCTTCCTGTACTCGTTCCGGGGCTGGTCCACCAGGTACTTTCCGGCGTTCCACACAGGCTTTGACCTCCAGATAGGTAAATATGTCGGCCTCGATTAAAGGATTAAATTGCCTGTATTCTTCCAGGCTTAAATCTTCCAGCATCTTACTGTTTTGAATGCAATACAAGACGGTTTTCCCTACTACTTCATGGGCGTCCCGGAATGGCAGTCCTTTGCCGGCCAGATAATCTGCCAAATCAGTGGCATTGGTAAATCCTCCCCGGGCCGCGGCCGCCATTCGAGCTTTATTAAAGCGAGCTGTCTGCAGCATGGGAGCAAAGACCAAGAGGCATTGCTTGACCGTATCTACCGCGTCAAACAGGGCTTCCTTGTCTTCCTGCATATCCTTGTTGTAGGCTAAAGGAAGAGATTTCATCAAGGTTAACAAGGCCATCAGATCCCCGTAAACCCGGCCGGTTTTGCCCCTTACCAGTTCGGCCAGGTCAGGGTTTTTCTTCTGGGGCATAATGCTGGAACCGGTAGAGAAGGCATCATCCATTTCTATAAAGGAAAACTCCTCCGTGGACCATAGAATCAATTCCTCAGAAAGCCGGGATAAATGCATCATCATAATACTGGCAAAACTGCAGAATTCCAGGGCAAAATCCCGATCACTGACTGCATCCAGGCTGTTGCGGGTTAGATGCCCAAATCCCAGCTCTTGCCTTACATAATCCCGGTCCAGGTTAAAACCGGTACCGGCCAGGGCTCCTGAGCCCAGGGGCATATAGTCCATCCTTTTCCCACAGTCTTCCAGCCTGCCCAGGTCCCGGCGCAGCATTTCGAAATAGGCCAGCAGGTGATGAGCCAGGTTCAATGGCTGGGCTTTCTGCAGATGGGTATATCCTGGCATAATGGTATGCAGGTGCTCAGAAGCCAGATCCAGCAAGACCTCTTGCAGCCTGAGCAGTAGCTTTTGTATCTCTTCCATCTCGTCCCGCAGATAGAGCCTTACATCCAGGGCTACCTGGTCATTGCGGCTTCTGGCGGTATGGAGTTTTTTCCCCACCTCGCCAATCTTCCGGGTTAAGAAGGTCTCGATATTCATATGTACGTCTTCCGCCTCTACCGTAAACTGCAGCTGGCCGGCTTCTATCTCGTGTAGAATCTCTTCCAGGCCCTTAACTATCAATTCTTTTTCCGGCTGACTGATAATCCCCTGCCGGGCCAACATACGGGCATGGGCTATGCTTCCCTTTATATCCTGCCGATACATTCTGCTGTCCACTGTGATGGAGGCATTGAAATCCTCAGTTAGGCGATCACTTTTGCTGGTAAATCTACCACTCCACAGTTTCATCATTACACCTCATACTATAATTCTTGTACTTTATTCCCTATTATATATTTTAGCAATAATAATGTACATTGCAGCAGCTAAGACTGGCGGTCGAACCGCCCCTAGATGGTTTCGGCCCAGATCAATATTAACGATGCGAGGCTGTAGGGGCGAGCTGTGGGTCGCCCGCTTGTCCATTCCCCGAAATATCATAGCAGTTACAGGCGGTCGGTCGAAGACAGCCCTACATGGTTTCGGCTCAGTTCCCGGACAGTCTCGCCCGCCGGCAGGTGCCCAATAAGTCATGGAAGCAAGCACCCCCAAAATCCTCGCCAGCAATCATCAATCAAGTATTTAGCACCTTGACTTCCCTGACATAGCGCCTGCATTCCTGGGCCATATCCTGTAATTCCTCCCGGCTATAAGGTTTAATGTTGTTATAATCAGGGTTTAAGGTATGGCCTGGTTTAAACTGCTGCAGGCTAAAGCGGGCCGCTCCTTCTAAATAGCGGGCGATGGCCAGGATATCCTCCGCTGTATGCAAGGCAGGGACTACCGTGGTTCTAAACTCCAACTCGATATGGGAATTCTGGAGCAGGTAGATAGATCCTTTCACATTGAGAAAGTCTTCCGTGCTCAAACGCCTCCCGCAGGCTTCCTGGTATTTCTTGTATTCCATTACTCCCTTGATATCCAGGGCTACATAATCCAACAAGGATTCTTCAATGAGCCGGGCCAGGACCCCGGTCCGGCTGCCGTTGGTATCCAGCTTGGTTTTATAACCCAGCTCCTTTATTTGTCTTAAAGCCTTGGGTAATTCGGGGTTAAGACAGGGTTCTCCTCCGCTTATAACCAAGGCATCCAAAAAGCCCTTTCTCTCCTCCAGCCATTCCATTATTTCCTGCCAGTCCAGGTATTGGGCTCCGCTTTTTCCCGGTTTCACCACCAGGTGTCCATTATGGCAAAAGGGGCAGCAAAAATTGCAGCCCCGGGTAAACAGCACGGCCGCTATTTTCCCGGGGTAATCTACCAGGCTTTGTTTTATCATTCCAGCCACTTTCATTACATACAAACCCCTGTTAGCCTATTTTATAGGTTTTCCGCTTGGCAAATTCCTGCTGTTTCCCTTCGTTCCACTGGTCTACCGGCCTCAAGTAGCCTACCACCCGGGAATAGACCTCACAACAGGTTTCCTGTCCTTCCCCGGCGCACACCGGACAGCTGGGATGCTCCCCGGTCAGGTAGCCATGCTGGGGACAGATGCTGAAGGTAGGTGATATATAATAATAGGGCATATGGAATTGTTCACAGGCTTTCCTGATCAGGTTTTTCACCGATTGGTTATCGGGCAGGGCTTCCCCCACGAATATATGGAAGGTGGTACCCCCGGTATATTTGCTCTGCAGAGGATCCTGCAGCTTCATGGCCTGATACAGGTCGTCAGTATAGCCCACGGGCAGGTGGGTGGAATTAGTGTAGAAGGGATGGGCACCTTTTTTCACTACATCATCCTGGTTGGCCACTATGATGTCGGGATAGCGGGCCTTGTCTTTGCGGGGCATGCTGTAGCTGACTCCCTCGGCCGGAGTGGCTTCCAGATTATACAGATTGCCAGTTTCTTCCTGGTAAGTCATGATCCTGGCCTGCATAAATTCCATTACTTCCAGGGCGAATTTGTGCCCGGCTTCACTGCCAATATCTTCTCCTAAGAAATTTAAGCAGGATTCATTCATTCCTACCAATCCTATGGTAGAGAAATGATTGATCCAGAACTGTCCTGAAGACTCTTTGACTGCCCGCAGGTAAAAGTAGGAGTAAGGGTATAGGCCCGATTCCGTCAAGTTCTCCAGTACCTTTCTCTTTATCTCCAGGCTGTCTCGGGCCAGGTCCATGATCTGGGCCAATTTCCGGAAGTAATCTTCCCGATCAATGGCCTGGTAGCCAATCCGGGGCATATTAATGGTCACTACCCCAATGGAACCGGTCAGGGGATTGGATCCAAACAGACCGCCGCCCCTTTTGCGTAATTCCCGATTGTCCAAACGCAGGCGACAGCACATGCTCCTGGCATCAGCCGGGTCCATATCGGAATTAATATAGTTGGAAAAGCCGGGTATACCGTACTTGGCAGTCATCTCCCAAATTACTTCGTAGTTTGGATTATCCCAATCAAAATCTTTGGTAATGTTGTAGGTAGGAATGGGGAAGGTAAACACCCTTTCTTCAGCATCCCCTTCCATCATAACTTCGGCAAAGGCTTTGTTTAGCATATCCATCTGTTCCTGAAACTCACCGTAAGTCCGGTCCAGCATCTTGCCTCCCAATACCACCGGTTCATGCTGCATATGGGCCGGACATTTTAAATCCATGGTAATGTTGGTAAAGGGGGTTTGAAAGCCTACCCGGGTAGGTACATTTACGTTAAAGATAAATTCCTGCAGACACTGTTTCACCTGTTCATAATTCAGGCCATCATAGTATATAAAGGGGGCCAAGAGGGTATCAAAATTGGAGAAAGCCTGAGCCCCGGCGGCTTCCCCCTGCAAAGTATAAAAGAAGTTAACAATCTGTCCTAATATGGTCCGGAAGTGTTTGGCCGGTTTGCTGACTACCTTACCCCGGGCTCCTCTAAATCCCTCCCGGATTAAATCCTGCAGATCCCAACCTACACAATAGACAGCCAGGATACCCAGATCGTGAATATGAAAATCCCCTACCTCCTGAGCTTCCTTCATCTGGGGGGTGTAGATCTGATTCAGCCAATACTGGCTGGTGACAATAGATGATACATGAAAGTTCATGCCCTGCAGGCTAAAGTTCATATTGGAGTTTTCCTTCACTCTCCAGTCACTGCGATCCAGGTAATTGGTGATTATCTCATTGTTCTGGATGAGCTGCAGGCTATCCCTTATTCTCTCGTGCTGTTTACGGTAAAGGATGTAAGCTTTAGCGGTCTTGTAATGGTCATTGCGAACCAATACCTTTTCTACCAGGTCCTGAATATCCTCTACGGTGGGAATCTCATATTTATCCATAAAGGAATAACCCAGAATTTCAACTACTTTATCTGCCAGTTGTTCAGCAGTTTTCCGGTCATTTCCTCCTACCGCCCGGGCCGCCTTAAATATAGCATCAACTATTTTCTCCTTGTCAAAGGGTACTATCCTGCCATCCCGCTTCATTATCTTGGTAATGCTCATCCTACGTCCTCCTTATGTAACCACAATATATATGGTATGCTTATTAATACACCACCATATATAGTATAATTCATATCTCTCTTGGCAGCAAATCACTATTTCTGCTTTATTTTGCTTTTGCTTTATTTTTTAATAATTTTATCTGGATTAGATGGTTTTTCATATTATCTCAATTTTTTCTTCCTGCTTAGGACTTGTGAATTCAATCCCATTTATAGCTCTATCTTAAAGGGCAAACCCCTATACCATGCACAATTCACAGACTATCCATGCTGTCCTAAGGCAGGCAATATTTAGTAAGCTTAAGGCTGCCATAAGATGAGTCTAAGAGAATTGGCCTTATTTTTCTGATAATTCAATATATTTTAGGATTAAGGACCGATGTCGGTTTGATATCCTAGAACTATACTATAAGGCAATAAGATGATTTAAGCAATGGCAATTGGCTTAAAGAGAAAAAAGTATGATTCTGATTGAGACTGGAGAACTTGCTTAGGGTAAGCTAAAGCGGGAATTCACTTAAAAAACGATAAGGGTTGGTATTGGCTTGGCGGGTAACCGCCCCAGGGCAGCGACAAATTCTTGGATTAAGACAGCTTAAGGCAGCAGTCAAAACTAAGCTAATCATTAACAATAGAGAAGCAGAAACCCTTAAAAGCTTAAGAGGTTCTGCTTCCTATGATATGGGAAGTGAATGTAAGAATGGTTTACCGTTGGTAAGGGGTAACTACCCATTTGAGGCAACCATCTTTTTTGCCTCCGAAAATGTCATACCCTTTAACTATATCATTCAAAGGAGCCCGATGAGTAATCAGGAAGTTGGTATTTATTTTACCAGCCTGAATCAACTTTATTAATTCCGGAATCCGGTTGGCATTTACCAGGCCCATGCTGATGGTAATGTTCTTAATCCATAAGGTATTCATAGCCAGTTCCTGAGGTTTTTCAAAAACCCCGATTAAGGATACATTGCCCCCGGGTCTGACCGCATCGATGGCCATATCAAAGGTAGGTTTAAATCCATTGGCTTCAATAGTTCTGTCAGCTCCGCGGCCTTCAGTCATTTCTCTTATGACATCACCCGCATCTCCATTATTAGGATTAACTCCAACGTCGGCTATACCCTGTTTTACCGCGAAGTCCAGACGTTCCTGGTTGATGTCGACGGCTACAATTTTAGATGGTCCCCATAAACGGGCAGTAGTCATAGCGCACATGCCAACGGGTCCGCACCCCATCACTGCTACGGTATCACCGGGTTCAATTCTGGC
>JAAYNQ010000004.1 GCA_012520725.1 Syntrophomonadaceae bacterium
CTCATAATAATTCACTGTATCATGGTGGTGGACCGTTATCACCAAACTAACAACATTCATTTCATATCTCATTAAGATAAGATTTTGACCCAGGTGTAAAGGGATTATCTGAGTTTGCTATAATGAGAATTTCTACCCTTAAAATATCTATAGTAATGGGATTTGAATAAAGTGGGAGACAAATATCTACGCAGGAAGGGAGGGACTTCAGTTTATGAAGGTCACCGAGGTGTTTTGGGGAAGCAGGGCCTGGATAGGGCTGCTGATTCTTTCTCTGTTAGCTTTTATCTTCGTAGAGATGATTACGGGTAGTGTCTCATCCAAACCGCAACTACGCCCGGGCGATCCACTGAATGCTTTTCTGTCCCATATGAATGACCGGGTTCCTGCCCTGATTGAGCAATACCAGATTCCGGGCTGCAGTATCGCTCTGCTACAAAATAATAAAATAGTTTGGCTTCAAGCATACGGATACGCTGACCTGGATAGTGGCAGAATTTTGACTTCGGATACCCCCATGCGGGTTCAGTCCATATCAAAGCCGGTAAGCGCATGGGGAGTTATGAAATTGGTGGAGCAAGGTATGATTGATTTGGATGCTCCGGTATCACAATACCTGAAAAGTTGGAGCCTGCCAGAGATGGATTACCCATCGGAAGCAATCACGGTTCGCCGCCTCTTAAGCCATACCGCGGGCTTACCCCTGGGAGATGTATTTACCATTTATTCTCCTGGAGAGAAAATGCCTTCCCTCAAAGAAAAGCTTACCCAGGAAGTTGTACCAATGATGGAACCTGGTATGGCATTTTCTTATTCCAACACCGGCTATAACCTTTTGGAGCTTCTCATCGAGGAGGTCAGCGGACAGGATTTTGCGGAATATATGCGAAGGGAGGTTCTTCTGCCTCTGGGGATGAAAAGGGCCTCCTTTAACTGGGATAGCACCATGATACCTGCTCCCCCTACGGGATACGATTTGAGGGGTAAGGCTGTGCCGGTGTACGTATATCCGGAAAAAGCCTCGGGGGGCCTGTTTGCTACGGCTGCCGATATGGCTATGTTTGCACTGGCAGGCATGGGCGACAATCCGGTGCTGAGTACCGAAAGCATAAAACTTATGTATTCACCTGTAAGTGATAAAATCGGTATTTACCAGCTGGTATTTGATGCATACGGACTGGGTTACTATATAGAGAAACTGCCTAACAGCATGCTGTCTGTTTCCCATGGAGGTCAAGGCAGCGGAATTATGACTCATTTCCAGCTAGTGCCGGAGACGGGCGATGGCATGGTAATTCTGACCAACAGTCAAAGGAGCTGGCCCTTCATTGCTTATTTGCTCAGCGATTGGGCCCAATGGAGAGGCTTTCCATCAGTGGGAATGGGGAAAATCATTTGGGGTCGCTACGCCCTTAGTGCAATAGTTGGAATAATAATGGCCATGGGATTTATGCTGTTGCTACGAGTGCTTGCAGCATTTTATAGCAGAAAGTTAGTAGAAAAAAGGTCTGGTTTTTATGGAATGCAATGGGTTCAAGCTTTGGTGGCACTTGCCATAATCGTCTTTCTGCTCTGGTGCGCTATGCAAAAGTATTTGTTTTTGACCTCGGTATTTCCAATACTATCCTTATATCTGGGTGCTGCACTGTTTATCTTTGCTGTCATGCTGTTCTGTGATTCTTTGTCTCGGTAAATCATTTTCCGAATACATTTCCCTTTAGTTAAACGCTCAGAATCGTCATTGCCGCAATAGCAGCAGAAACTATAAATTATCTACATCCTGAACATGACATATGTTTATCACATTACTAGTGGTATAATCTAGTAAAATCAAACTGAGGAGAGTGAAAACTATGACCTATACATTTGATTTTTCCAAACAGGAGGCCCAGAATACCATAAGCATACGCACCCGCACTGCAGTCCAGGACCTGCCGCAAGTACTGGGTCAGGCTTTTCCTGCCCTTATGAATTACCTCAATGAGATGGGGGTTCAGGCAACAGGAGCGCCTTTTGTGGGCTATTTTAATATGGACATGCAGGATTTGGACATTGAGGTGGGTTTCCCAGTTGCCGAAGCACTAGTAGAAAAGGGTGAAATCAAGCCTGGCATAATTCCGGCTGGCAAACAATTATCCTGTTTATACCAGGGCCCTTACAATCAAATTGAACCCGCTTACAACGCAATTATGGATTATGCTGCTGCCAACAATTATGCTTTGACAGGAGTTTGCTATGAATTTTATCTCAACGATCCCGCCGATACTCCAGAAAACGAATTGCTGACCAAAATAGTAATGCTGGCAAAGTAAAAGAAGACAATAATCTGCAACACTGCCCCTTAGCGGTCAGTAGCTTAGATAATGCCAGGCACTCTACGAAACTGGACATAGAGTGCCTTTGCTTA
>JAAYNQ010000078.1 GCA_012520725.1 Syntrophomonadaceae bacterium
GAAAGGAGATAATATCAGTGGCTTATTGGTTGTATTGCCAGTCGTGCAAAGAGTGGAGCAAATCCACTACTCCTATGTCTTCAGATAAGATCTGTCCTTATTGCAGCATAGCATTTTACGCCAAAACATCAATTAATCCAGCCCTGGATCAGGAAACCGCTCAAAAGTCAAAAGAGCTGCAAAATGAAGTCAAGGTCCAGGAGATAGCTGCAATACCGACAACACCTGTAAGAACCGAAGAAGCAGAGATTGAGCCAACATCAACCCCTCCGGAAGCACTGGAAGCCGAAGAAAATAAAACTGAAGAAATGTCCAGTCCTGCCGAGGAGACAGCAAGTGATACAGCAGATAGCAATGAAATAGGGGAAGAAGTAGAGACTGATGAAGGTGAAGACATGGATGAAGCAAGTGATACAGCAGATGAACAGGAAAACCTTGAAGTAACAGAAGGGCTGGAAACCCTGGAAGAAGTAGCGGAAAAATCCAATGAAAGTGAAGCCCCGGAGGAAAACGGGAAGCAGGATGTACAGGAGGCGCCAAAAAAACCCAAAATGACCAGAACCCACGAAACATATCTGGAAAAGAAACGACGCAGCAAAAACAATAACTGATAAGGGATTGATAGCAATGAGCATACTATCCACTTAGGCTTAAAGGCGTTAGAAGTTGCTCCTCCTAACGCCCTATTTCTTTTCTATATTACTTAATCACTTGGGCCAAATAAAGGCTAAGATTCCCTTCTTGCCAGATTGCTCAATCATGTAAAAGCTCTTCCAGCATATGCCTCACTTCCCATTGCTTTAATCTCAGTGATTAGAATGCGGATAGTAAAAATCCAAGGACTAGCGCTATTGGCTAACTCGGGGCCTGACCCGAATTTATACTTTAAGGAATGTTATGTGGAAATAACCCCACCATCAATAATAACATGCTCTCCCACCATATAGTTGGAAAGATCAGAAGCCAGGAAAACAGCCAGAGGGGCGATTTCTTCCGGCTGGGCAAATCTTCTCATGGGTATCTGTTTTATTATGCTCTGCCGGTTCTTGTCTTCTATGAAATCCTCTAAAAGATCAGTGGCTACAAAACCCGGGCCAATAGCATTCACATTTATGTTGTACCTGATCCACTCCAATGCTACTGACTTGGTGAAAAGTACTACCGCCGCTTTACTGGCATGATAGGCTGCATTGTAGGGACTGGCCATTTCTCCGCCGGTTGATCCTATATTGATTATTTTGCCGTATTTTTGTTCAAGCATATATTTGCCTGCTGCCTGAGTGCAGAAAAACATTCCCTTTAGATTGGTATCCATTACCCGGTCCCAGTTCTCTTCACTATACTCCAATAGGGGCGCTGGTATGCTCACTCCAGCAGCGTTGACCAGAATGTGAACTCCCCCCAAAATCTCCGCCGTCTGCTCTACCATAGCCACCACCTGTTTATTATGGGTGATATCCACACTGAAGGCTAAAGATCTGCATCCTTGAGCCAGTATCTGGTCCCTGGTCTCTTCCACCTGGGATAAGGTACGGGCGGCTACGGCAACATCGGCTCCGGCTTCAGCCAGAGCCAAGGCTATGGAACGTCCAATCCCCCTTCCACCCCCGACCACTATGGCAACTTTACCAGATAGATCAATACTATAAGACATAAGTCGATCCCCCTCCTTGCTCATTTAACGCCAGTCTAACGAGATGAACCTGATACAGCTAAACAATTAGACATCCAAAAGGGTGCCCCCGGCCACAGTTGGCCCTTTTTCAAGGTGCTTCGGTCTTATTTCTAATTAGTTCCATATAAATCAAATA
>JAAYNQ010000079.1 GCA_012520725.1 Syntrophomonadaceae bacterium
GTAGCAAGCACGGGCGGGAGGTCGAAGACCTTCCCTGCTTAGGCCGAAGGAAGCGTGGGAATGCCAGTTCACCAGTCAGCTGCCGCCAGTATGGTTCCTCCCCCCAGAACATAATCACCCCAGTAGTAAACCGCCGATTGACCGGGAGTAATAGCCCGTTGCTCCTGTTCAAAGGTAAGTTGCAGTCGCTCATGGTCTCCCTGAACCTTTTCCAGGCGAGCAGGGGCAGCTCTGTGGGCATACCTTATTTTGGCCTCCACCCTTATGGGTTCATCAATATTTTCCAGGTAGATTAAATTATTTTCTCCAATCAATAGCTGTTTCTGATATAGATCCTTTTCCTCCCCTACCAGCAGCCGGTTGCTTCGGATATCCAAATCCAAAACATATACGGGCCGACCGGTGCTTATTCCCAAACCCCGGCGCTGGCCAATGGTATAAAAAGGGAGTCCTTGGTGCTGGCCCAAAACCCTCCCCTCCTGGTCCACCATCTCACCGGGTTGGTATTCTACTTGATCTTTAATGAAGTCCCGGTAATCTTCTTTGATAAAGCATATTTCCTGACTCTCTTTTTTATCAACTGCCGGTATACCCAATTCCCGGGCCATTTCCTTCACCTCTTGCTTTTTCAACCCACCCAGGGGAAACAGGCTCTGCTTCAGTTGTTCCTGCTTTAGGGCATACAGGAAATAACTCTGGTCTTTACGGGGATCCAAACCTTTTTTTAGCAGGCAGCGATTCCGCTTTTCATCCCATTCCAAGCGGGCGTAGTGTCCAGTAGCCACCTGATCGAATCCCTGTTTAAGAGCATAGTCCAATAAAGCTCCAAATTTAATATACCGGTTACACTTTACACAGGGATTAGGGGTAAGCCCTACCTCATAGCTGCGATAGAAGTACTCAATTACTTGATGGTAAAAAACCTTTTGCAAATCTACTACCTCATGATTGATACCCAGGAAACGGGCTGCTTGAGCCGCTGCCCGGGCAGCATCGCTATCCCAGTTTATCATCGTTAATCCGCTGATATCATAACCCTGCTCTTTGAGCAAGAGGGCAGCCATAGTACTGTCAATACCCCCGCTCATCAATACTGCCACCTTCACTGTACAGACCTCCTTTAACGGTCATTGTAACATTATTAAATTACCCAAAACAAGGAAAGCAGAACCAGGGGACTATCTTGCACCTGATTTTCTGGGCTTGCTTGTGAGTTAGGCCTTGTTTGTTTTATAATAACGGCAGTTACTATTGTTCTCTAGGGGAGGCAGGAGCAAAATGGATTTATTTGAAATGGGCAAACAGGAGGAGACAGCCCCTCTGGCTTATAGAATGCGTCCTCGAACTTTGGATCAGGTAGTGGGCCAGGATCACCTTTTATCCCCCTCTGCTCCCTTCCGCCAGTTAATCGATAAAGACCAGTTGCATTCCTTTATCCTATTTGGCCCCCCTGGAACCGGTAAAACAACTATTGCCAGCATAATTGCCCGAATGACTCAGGCTCATTTTGTATCCTTGGCGGCAGTTACCTCAGGAGTAAATGATATTCGTAAAATTGCCGCAGATGCGGCCCAAAGATTAAAGTATTACCAGCAGAAAACCATATTATTCGTGGATGAGATACACCGTTTTAATAAAAGTCAACAGGACGTTCTACTACCATTTGTTGAGGATGGTACCCTGTATCTCATTGGGGCAACTACTGAAAATCCCCTGTTTGAAATCAATAACGCTCTGCTATCTCGCCTTAAGCTATATATCTTGGAAGCACTGTCGGAGAAAGACCTGAACCGGCTAATCCAACAAGCCCTGCAGGATAAAGACCATGGTCTGGGCCTCTATAATATTTCTATTACCCCGTCGTGTATTTCAGCTATTGCCTCCTTCTGTAAAGGAGATGCCCGTATGGCCCTCAATATACTGGAAACGATAGCTAATACTCATTTATATAAGGATGAACCTTTAATCATTGATTTGAATCTGCTGGAAAAGGTACTGTCCCGCCCCCTGGTAAAATATGACCGCCGGGGAGATGCGCATTATGACAGCATCTCGGCCTTCATCAAAAGCATTCGGGGATCAGATCCGGATGCAGCCGTATTTTGGTTGGCATTTATGCTGGAGGGAGGGGAAGATCCAATATTTATAGCCAGACGGATGATCATTCATGCCGCTGAAGATATTGGACTGGCTGACCCGGAGGCCTTAAAACTTGCTGTTGCTGCAGCCCAAGCAGTCAAACTTGTTGGTATGCCCGAGGCCAGGATACCTCTGACCCAGGTTGCCATTTATCTTGCTACCGCCCCCAAGAGCAACAGCAGTCTTACTGCCATTGAAAAGGCTATGGCAGCGGTAAGAAAATCCAAACAGATTAAAGTTCCTCTGCCTATTGCCGACTCCTCTCATCCCCAAGCCAAAAAGCTGATGCAAAAAGGGGTAGCTTATAAATATCCCCATGATTATGGAGGATATGTGAGCCAGCAGTATCTTCCTGATGATATGGCAGGCAGAGTATTTTACCAACCCGGGAAAGAGGGATATGAATTAAAAATACAAGAGTTTATAAGTAAAACCATGAAGAATAAAGGACAATAAAAAAGTATTTATGGAGGTTAGAATATGATTAGGAAAAGCGAAATAATTATGGGCAATTTTATTTTTTGTCTTTTAAGAGATATGCCGGTCATGGGTAACGATTGCCGTGGCTGTGAATATATACTACAGGAAGGTGATACTTTCTACTGCACCCTGGAGGAAGAAGATGCAGATAAATAGCTCCCGGCCGAGTTCCTCGGCCGGGCTTTAATCACAAGCAAATATTTAGATAATCTAGCCGATTACTTCGTCAATTACTTTTTGCAGTTGGGCTTTGCCCTGAGCTCCTACTATTCTTTTTACTTCTTCCCCGCCCTTAAAGAATGACAGGGTAGGGATAGACCTTATTCCATATTGCATAGCCAGAGCCTGATTTTCATCTACATTTATCTTAGCTACTCTTATTTTTCCCTGGTTGGCTTCGGCCAGGTTTTCCACCACCGGACCTACCATCCTACAGGGTCCACACCAGGGAGCCCAAAAATCAATGAGTACCGGCAGTTCAGAATTTAATACTTCTTTATCAAAATTAGTGCTATTAATATCCTTGATATTGGACATATTAATCCCTCCTTAATTTTGAACCAGCATTAATTGTTAGTATGTATTTCCTATACACTATCAGCATAGCATAAATTGCCAAGCTATTGCGAAAAATAATATATTATTGTTTATATTGTCAATCACTTATTCACCAGCCCAAGATCTATTTACTATTATGGCTATGATCGTAGCACAATAAACAAAAAAATATAAAATCAAAGCAGCATTTAAGAGCAGATAAAACCCCGATAATATTCTATCGGGGTTTCATTTATATCTCATATCCTTTCTCGTTCTTACCAAAGCAGGTAATATATTGCTGTAGCGGCACCCATTGCAATCAAAGCCCAGACCAGAGTTCGTAAGAGATCACTTTTTACCTGTTTTGACAGTTCTTCCATTAAGATTCCTCCTTGTACGCTCATACTTTCATCTAATTATACCACAAAGCTGGGTTTAGCCTGTACCTGAGGATATCACTTATTCCTCCCAATGCCAGGGCTTATAGGGTGAGGGGTGATGGAAATTAAACTTGGTATCGCTTTATCAATCCTGTAATTATTAATTTTGTCCCAGTTCAATGTCTATTATTGATATTGTGAGTTAATTTTTCTGAATTTTGAGTTTATTATAATATTTATTGTTCTAACGTTATCTATCTTTATTTTACGGCAGGATTTTATCTTATCGATAGAGAATATCAGCAGTGAGTGGTATTGGTTGCTAAGGTAGTGTGGGGAAATGTGTTAAAAGGGGGATTATCTTTATGTCATTAAATGAAGTGGTAATGGTTAGTGCTTGCAGAACGCCTATCGGTGATTATGGCGGAACTTTGCAGGGGGTTAGAGCAAACGATCTATCCAAACTGGCTGCCAGTGAAGCTATCAAAAGAGCTGGTATTGAAGCCTCTATAATCGATGAACTGGTTCTGGGTATGTGCCTGCATCATGGCAACGGCTCCTGTCCGGCTCGTATAGTGGCTATTGAATCCGGTCTGCCTGATCGCTCAGCAGCGGTCATGGTCAACCAGAACTGTGCTTCTGCCATGCGGGCAGTAGAAATCGCTGCCCAAAACCTTATACTGGGAAAGACCGAGATAGCTTTAGTTGTTGGTACTGAGAGCATGAGCAATATTCCTTATATCGTCCAAAATGGCCGTTGGGGCTACCGGATGGGCGATGGTAAATTCCAGGATCCCATGTTGTCAGACGGTCTGGTTTGTAAATTGGCTGGCGGGGTTCACATGGGGGTAACTGCTGAGAATATTGCAGAACAATATGGGATTACCCGGGAAGAATGTGATGAACTGGCCCTTATAAGCCATACCCGGGCAGTTGCTGCCAATGATGAAGGTCGCTTCAAAAGGGAAATAGTACCCGTAAATGTTAAAAAGGGCAAAAAGGAAATCTTATTTGAGGCTGATGAACACCCCATCCGGGGAGCCAGTCTGGAAGCCATGGCTCGCTTATCCCCGGCTTTTAAAAAGGGTGGAGTGGTAACAGCGGCTAATGCCTCCGGCTTAAATGACGCTTCTGCAGCAGCAGTATTTATGACCAAGAAAAAAGCAGAGGAACTAGGGGTTAAGCCCCTGATGAAACTGGTCAATATCTGCAGCGAGGGTGTAGAAGCCAGGGTAATGGGTCTGGGCCCAGCCAGGGCAATCCCCAAAATACTGAAACAATCCGGCATGACTTTCGATCAGGTTGAATACTGGGAAATCAATGAAGCCTTTGCCGCTCAGGTAATCGGAGTGGGCAGGATGCTCAAAGAAGAATCTGGTATTGAATTGAATATCGGCACCGTTGATAAACTCGGCAACGTCAATAACAATGGTTCTGGAATAGGTTTAGGCCATCCGGTTGGCTGCACCGGCCTGAGAATCATTGTCAGTCTTTATCATGAAATGGAAAGATTGGGAGCCACCATCGGCGGCGCATCTCTTTGCGTAGGTGGGGGTGCTGCTATGGCATCCCTGTGGACCCGGGATATCTAAGTCCCTGCCCCTGGTAATATGATCCTTCTAGTATAATTGAAAGCAGCAGCTTAGCCTGCTGCTTTTTTTAATCCGTAATCCCGCTTCAATGAAGCGTTATGCCACTACCCTGCTAAAGGGTGAGTACACCCCTTTGTTTGAACTGGAGGTGCTTATTATGAAATCGTTCTTTCTCTTGTCTCCTCATCCCAGCCAAGGCAAAACTACTATTGCTGTTAATCTAGCTGTTGGCTTAAAGGAGCTGGGACATAAAACCCTGCTGCTGGAATGTGGTAACCCTTCCTTACTAAGCTTATGGTTTGACCTAGCCCAGGATAGTAAGCAACCCCTAGCGCTGGAAATGGGCTTTGACCTGCTCCTTATTTCCGATTACTCCTGTGAGTTGGATACTATGCAGTCCTATGACTGCATAGTAATAGACAGCGGTCAAGACTATATCCTTTATGAGCAGCTAATAGCTCAAGCTTCTCTTATTGCAGCCTGTACTGATTTAAGGGCAGAGGATGTCGATGCTTTACCGGCTTTGGAGCAAGAATTGAGTACCATTAGAAACAAAGAGCCCGCCATAGATTTAATCATCCCGACTATAATCAATACGAAAGAATGGAGCCATAATAGCCAGGTACTCTTCAGCTTGATGGATTTTGGGGGAGAAGATAGAATAAGTGATATGATACCTAAATGAAGCGCCATTTACGATCTTCCCCGGGTAGGGAAGCATATCTGGCAACTTCCGGAACAGTATCTCAACCGCCAAGAAGCCTTTAATCGTCTGCTGCAGCAGATACGCGCCGCCTGCTATCCTGGTGGACATTAGAGTATTT
Source organism: Syntrophomonadaceae bacterium (assembly GCA_012520725.1). Lineage (GTDB taxonomy): Bacteria > Bacillota > Syntrophomonadia > Syntrophomonadales > Syntrophomonadaceae > JAAYJK01. The sequence continues at coordinate 5,956 of JAAYNQ010000079.1, forward strand.
AAAGCCCAGCAGGCCTGCTTATGGCCTTTAAGGAGTTGGGTAAAAAAGCAACCGTCCTTCCTGCACAGCTATTTGGACTCGTCCGCTATTATGTAAGAAGGCGGCATAGGCTGAGGTGCTGGTTAGCAGCCGGAAATAGTTTTTCTTATTAACTTTTACTCCCTTATCAGCCAACCGGCTCACCATCTCCTCTCGGGTACAGCCTTTTCCTATTATGGACTCCAAGAGATTTAGGTTGTTCTTTAAAAGCTCCTGATTGCTCTGGATTACTGCTTCCGGATTATCCAGAAAACCTCCATGGGATAGATATATTGATTCACTCTCTTTTAACCTATCGAGGGTTTTAAATTGACTTTTAATATCTTCCAGGTGATAAAAGCCTGAGCCGGCCATGATGCTCTTATCCACCAAACTATCGCCGGCAAACAACACCTTATCGGGAGTCTCTATCCCAATATGACCCAGGCTGTGTCCGGGCAAAGACCAAATCAACATTCTCTCGCCCTGGAACTCCAGGCTATCACCTTCAATTACGCTATTAATGGTACCAGCAGGAACCGTATAGTATTTATTCCTGAATTCCTGCATAGACACCGAATGATATAAGGAGTAAGCAGCCAGGACCGGATGGTTCAAGTAAGCTGCTTCGATAGGAGAGGCGTATATGCTGCAGCCGCAGCTGTCCTGAAGATATTTATTCCCTCCACTGTGATCACCATGAGAATGAGTATTTATGATGGCGATCAACTTCCAGCTTTGTTGTTCTATAATTTTTAGGGTCCGGGCAGCATAGGCCTGACTGGCCCCACTATCAATCAATATGCACTCCCGGTTGGGTAATACATATATCCCCACTGCACTGGGGTAATTGATGGCATAGGTTTGACCACAAATGTTTTCTAATCTCACTTTGTATACTCCTCTTGGCATATTAAACAAAAGAACCTCTTTTTTGAGGTCCTAATCAAGTATAGGGAACAGCTCTGAAACTAGCCGGGTTGTTGCATGTATACTGCATCAACGGTATTCTTCATCAGCAGAGCCGTAGTAACTGATCCTACTCCACCGGGAACGGGAGTTATATAGCTGGCTCTGGCTGCCGCCGCTTCAAATTCAACATCCCCTACCATCTTGCCGTTTTCTCCCTCGTTGATTCCTGCATCGATTACGATGGCTCCTTCTTTAATCCATGAGCCTTTTACAAACTCAGGTACTCCCAGAGCCGCTACTACAATATCCGCCCTGGCTACATGAGATTCCAGTTTTCCCATTCTGGAGGTATAGGAATGACAGATAGTCGGCGTAGTGTTTTCCGCCAGAAGCAGTATACTCACTGGTTTACCCACTATGTTGCTGCGTCCGATAATCACAACTTCCTTTCCGTTAAGATCGGCACCAGTTGATTTAATCAATTCCGTAATGGCCAAAGCGGTGCAGGGTTTCAATCCCTGGGCTCCCAAAAACAAAGCTCCCATATTGTGGGGAGTAACCCCTTCCACATCCTTGGCACTGCTGATCTTCCATTGCATTTCACTAACCTTAAGGTGTTGGGGCAAAGGAAGATTTATTATCAAGCCATGTATGTACGGGTCCAGGTTTATTTCTTCAATGATTTTAAGCATATCTTCCTGGTAAATGTTCTCATTGAGCTGCCTGGATTCATATTTGATACCCACCCTTTCAGCAATACGCCGTTGGTTTTCCAAGTAATATCTGGAGGCTGGGTCAAAGCCTACTTCAATGCTGCATAAACAGGGGTGAATTCCTCTTGCCTTCAGCTCTTGCACGCCTCTGGAGGCATCGGCTAGAATCCTATCTGCCAAGGGCTTACCTTTTAACAACTTGGATGCAATATCGCCAGTCATCTTCTCCCTCCTAATATTATGGATAATACTTGAATGTCATCAGTGCTACAAACAGCACAGCTACAAGCTCATCACTTCTGGTTTAAAGATTCCACTCCCAACTTCCAGCATGATAAAGCTCCCTTGCTGGCCTATACGAGGCAAGCTGGGACTGCCGGGATTGAGCAGATAGATGCCTCCCTGAAATTCACAGCAGGGTACATGAGTATGCCCAAAAACCACCACCTGGGCTCCTATTTCCAAGCTATAATAATAAATGTGGTTTAGGGTGTGTTTAACCTTATGTTGGTGGCCATGCAGAATACAGAAACGATAGCCTACCAATTCCAATACCTCTATCAATTTACCCTTTCTACCGGTGTCGCAATTACCTCTAACTCCGGTGAACCCTATACCCAAGCCCCTGGCCAGGCTCTTTCCGTCAGTATAGTAATCTCCGGTATGAATTAAATAATCAGGTTTTAATCGCTGTAAATGATGTCTTATCCCATCTATTCGTCCATGGGTGTCACCGGTTATAGCGATCAGCATTTATCCTTCCTCTTCTCCATTTTTATAATCCCAGGAATTTTGCCAGTATGGGCTGGCATTTTTTTAATGCCTGGGCCCGGTGGCTAATGGCATTCTTAATGCTGGCCGGTAATTCTCCAAAACTCTCTTCATAGCCTGCTGGAATAAACAAAGGATCATAGCCGAAACCTCCCTTACCACGGGGAGCCAGAGCAATTCTCCCCTCACAGGTTCCGTATACACTTTCTACTTCTCCCCCCGGGGTGCTGATGGCTATAAAACAAATAAATCGGGCCGTCCGATTGCCTACTTCAATATCTTTCATCAGGTCCAGTAGTTTTTCATTGTTTTCATGATCACTGGCTTCAGGTCCGGCAAAACGGGCTGAGTAGATACCGGGCTTACCCTCCAGGGCATCGACTACTAACCCGGAATCATCGGCCAAACAGGTATAGCCGCTTAATGCTGCGGTTTCTCTGGCTTTCTTAACTGCATTCTCCTCAAAAGTGCATCCATCTTCGATTATTTCCGGTATATGGTCAATATCCTCCAGGGTTAAAATCCGTATCCCGGGATTATCCAGCAATTCCTGCAGTTCAAGCTTTTTTTTCTGATTGCGGGTGGCCAGCAAGATTTCCAAAGCCATTCTACTCTCCTATTATATCCTTTTGCAGGACCATTAGTTCTTCTATTCCTTTTTGAGCCAGGGCCAGCAGATCATCCAGATCCTGACGGCTGAAAGTCTTGCCTTCTGCCGTTCCCTGAATTTCCACAAATTCTCCGCTTCCGGTCATAACCACATTCATATCTACTTCGGCCCTGGAGTCTTCCAGGTAATCCAAATCCAAAAGTTTTTCTCCATCCACTATTCCCACACTGACTGCCGCCAGATAGTCCTTTAAGGGCATTTCATCGATAATGCCGGCTTCCTGGTATTTCTTCAAAGCCAAAGCCAAAGCCACAAAACTACCGGTAATAGAGGCAGTCCGGGTCCCTCCATCCGCCTGAATTACATCACAATCTATCCAGATGGTTTTTTCTCCCAGCTTGTCCAGGTCTACTACCGATCTTATAGAGCGTCCGATTAATCTTTGAATCTCAGAAGTTCTTCCGCTTACCCTACCCCGGCTTACCTCCCGGGCGGTTCTGGTATTGGTAGATGAAGGCAGGAGAGAATACTCGGCGGTAATCCATCCCTTCCCACTCCCTTTTAGAAAAGGGGGAACCTTCTCTTCCAACATGGCTGAACACAAGACTCTGGTATCTCCGGTTTGTATCAGAACCGAACCATCAGGGTTTTTAAGAAAACCCGGAATTATAACCACCGGTCGCATATCATTATTGGAACGATCAGCACTTCTTGTCATATTACACTCCTATCTTTGATTTTCCCGCTCCTTGGTAAATTTATCTAGATTCCCTTACTTATATCATAAATGTTATGGCCCTGGCAGTCTATGGCAACAATACACGGAAATTGCCTGAGTTCCAGCTTTAACAAGGCCTCAGGCCCCAATTCCGGATAAGCAATAGTTTCCACCTTCTTGATTCGCTCCGCCAGATAAGCCCCGGCTCCACCCACTGTTGCCAAATACACCGCTCCATATTTTTTCATGGCCGCAATCACTTCCGAACTCCGGTCACCCTTGCCGATCATAGCTTTCAATCCCCGTTCAATCAAGAATGGAGTATAAGCGTCCATCCGACCACTGGTAGTAGGACCGGCAGAACCAATAACCTTGCCCGGAGGTGCAGGACAGGGTCCTACATAGTATATGATCTGTCCCTCCAGATCAAAAGGCAATGATAGGCCCTGCTCAATAGCATTCACCATATTCTTGTGAGCAGCATCCCGGGCTGCATAGACGGTTCCTTCCACCATCACCTGATCTCCGCTTTTCAATCTGTATATATCCTCTCCCATCAATGGAGCTCTTAACACTATCATCCTTACTTTCTCCTTCATGCCTTACAGCTCAATGCTGCACCGGCGGGTACAATGACAGCCCAGAACCACTGCTACCGGCAGGCAGGCAATATGGGTGGGAAAGGTATTGATGTTTACCCCCAGAGCAGTAGTATCCCCTCCCATTCCCTGGGGGCCAATGCCCAGGGCATTAATGCGAAGCAGCATTTCCTTTTCCAAAGCCGCGATTTCCGGACTGCTATGAGGAAGGTTAATAGGCCTCATCAAGGCCTGTTTGGCTAAATCCGCCGCTTTATCCATACTACCACCAATACCTACCCCCACTACCAGTGGAGGACAGGCATTAGCCCCGGCTGTTTCTACTACCTGAACTATAAAATCCTTAGCCCCGTTTATTCCCTGAGATGGTTTTAACATGGCCACTTGCCCCATGTTTTCACTGCCAGCTCCTTTAGGCAGAACCGTAATTCTAAAATGCTCTCCTTCTACCATTCGGATATGTATAATGGCTGGGGTATTATCTCCGGTATTGACTCTGATAAAGGGATCATTAACTATGGATTTTCTAAAATAGCCTTCCTGGTATCCGTCTCGGACTCCAGCATTAACAGCTGCTTCTAGACTCCCCCCCACTATTTTCACTTCCTGCCCCAGTTTAATATAGGCTGCCAGCATACCTGTATCCTGACACAAGGCCATTTTCTCCTTTTGGGCTATGGCAGCATTTTCTAAGATTATGTTTAGAAACATCCGTCCCCGGCTGCTGCTCTCTTTTTCTGCCGCCAGCTGCAATGCAGCCAGTATATCATCAGGCAAAATGGTATTAGCTTTAATAACTGCTCTTTTGACCCCTTGGCAAATTTCATCATAGCTGACCAAGCGCACCTTATTCACCTTCTCTTATAGACCTAGGCATTTGGAGCAAAAAACAATTGCTTACGGTATACCGTCCCTAATTTTTCTCTAACACCCTCTTTACTTTCCTAACCATGTCCCCCAGGAGTAATCGACCAACATTAAAAAAAGGCTCTGGGTGGCCGCTGACATAAAACTCACGCCGGGGTTCCCGGCCAGCGTTGTTAAGCAGATCATTCTGAATCAACAGCTCCTTGAGTTCCTCAATAGTTTCCAGAGAGGGATCAACCAGTTCCACATCCCTTCCTACAAACTCTTTAAGGGGCTGGGACAAAAATGGATAATGGGTGCAACCCAAGACCAGAGTGTCTATACCATTATCCAGTAGTGGAGTAACATACTCCCTTACAGCATGATTAATCTCTTCACCGCTTAATACTCCGCTTTCTATTAGAGGCACAAAGCGCTGGCAAGCCATTTCAAAGACCTGGTATTCAGCTTTAATAGCCTTGATTTCACGAGTATAAGCTCTACTGTTAACCGTGGCTTCAGTGGCCAAAACTCCTACTCTATGGTTTTTACTCACCTGGGTGGCGGAACGGGCTCCTGCCTTAAGTACCCCCAACATGGGAAAATGATAATGCCCTTGCAGCTGGGGCAAAGTTACGGAAGAATGAGTACCACAGGCTACCATAACCGCTTTTACTTCCCGGGCCTTAAAAAAATTCAAGATATTAACAGCATAAGTCATCAACTGTTCCTGGGTTTTATTCCCGTAAGGTACATTGGCGTTGTCTCCGAAATATATGAAATTTTCCCCGGGCAATCTTTCCAGCAGGGACTTGACTACGGTAAGTCCCCCTACACCGGAATCAAAAATCCCTATAGGGCTTTCTTTTCCCAATAATAACACCTCTTTTTATTGCGGCTATAAGTACTGAGTCATTATATTAATAGATAAGTGTTCCCATGAATTTGAATCCCTTCTCCGGCAGACTCATTTGGCTCAATTCCCTAAAGCTAAAACAGTTTATGCTTACAATATATTAATCGTCAAATGACCCAATAATTAATTTAACACTTTTATTAGATATATTCTATATAAACTTGCCTCCATCTATGCTTACGAATACCTGTAGCAGCTTAAGCCTCGGAATTCAGCTATGTAAACTCATGCTAAACCTCCCTGTCATCAGGGAGGTTTTATAGGGACTCTATTTAACACCCCAACCGGGCTATATTGGGGTCAGGCGGTTTCAATCGCCTGCAGCTACAGCGCTAAAACTTATTGACGGCGGAACCAAGATTTGCTATATGCCTGAAAAAACCCGGGTTATTGTTCATGAACAATTTCAATTGGCTCTGACAGATCCAGAGAACCGGCAATATGATCGGCTACTTGACCATCAATCAAAAAACTAACCCGCTTAATGGTAGGAAACTGACCCAAGGTTTTAACTATGGCATTAACCAATAATTTTTCCTCCTGGGCATTTTTCACCTTCCGCACCTCTGAATTCAGGTCCACGATACAGGAACCATCCTCTGTGATATTAATATCCAGTAATTGACTGCCGGTGGGGAAAATATTTTTATATTGATTATTATCGGGGCCCTTTATCAATTCCTGCAAAGTTTGGCGAGCAATTCCTTCCTTTTTAACTATCCGCCTGCTTTCGGATACCAGACTGCTTCCCGTCTCATCGGCGAAATAGAGAAAAACTACTATGTATTCTTCCATCGTATCTTGCCCTTCTGCCTGCTTGTCCAATAATAAATCCTCCAAACTGGTACCCTGCTGCTGGCTGTTGGCGGTTTCACTTTCCGGAGTCAAACTCAACAGCTCTTTCCAGGCTTTTAAGCTGCTGTCACCGGTAAAAGTAGAACAACCTCCTGCAATTAAACAGATTGCCACTAGTATAAGGGCAAGTATCACCACTATTCTTTTATCCATATATTTCCATCCTCCTTTCTCAGTTTCTTTACTAAGATACGAAGGAGGCTCTAGTTTTATGACTAAAATTTGGTAAAAGAAAAGAGCACCCAACGCGAGTGCTCAACATGAAGGAGGAGTTATTTAAACAAGAATACTGCTACGAAGATTTCTGTGACTATTATAACCGCTCTAACTCTACTAAAATTTTAGCCGAAATTATCGAATATTGTCAATTAAATTAATTCGACATTATGCCAATTTATTGTCGCCAGTGCTTTGTTTCTCCATCCTGACAATATTGATAAGATTATCTTTATTCAAATCGTCCACCAGATAGACTACTCCTTCTGCTTTCTCAGCCAACTTTTCCAGATAGAATCGATGGGCTTCTACTCCTATACATATAAAGCGTATCTTCTCTTTGGCTATTAAAGCAGCAGCTTCTAAGGCATCTGCTTTAGCATCCAGAGTCCATAGAGGGATATTGGGTATTCCATCGGTAATCAAGACCAGCATAGGATTGCGAACTTTGCTGTTCTTAATCAGATTGACTGCACTTACAATACCATCCGCCATTGGAGTCAGACCGGCCGGATTTATGGTAGCCAAGCCCTGCTTTAATACCATTTGCTTACGAGTAAAGGGTACTACCACATTGCTTCCGCGTTCCTGAAAAGTAACTACTGCTACTTTTTCTTTTCCCGTCAATAAGAGGTGTTCGGCCAAAAAGCAGGCCGCCTGTCGTTTGTCTCCAGCCATACTCCCGCTGGCATCAATTAACAGGCATATATCTATCGGCACATAGCTTTTTTTCTCATAGTAATGCAAATCCTGCTTTTTTATGGAGAAATGATTGTCGCCTCTCAGATAGCTGTTTTTTAAGGCTTGAATAACCGTTTCCGGTACTGCCAAGTCCCCTGACCAGTTTTGATCCGGATCATTTATGGTTTTATTGCGATTGGTGTATTCAACCTTGGATGTTTTCCGGTCTATTTGGCCCAGTTTCTTAAAGCGCCCCCCACCCCCGGAAGGTAGCCTTCTGGTATTACGTCTGATCTCAGTTTCCAATTCACACTTATGGTTTATCACATATTCTTTGAGTTTTAAGCCTTTAGTTGTAAGAACCTTGCCAAAGGGCGTATCTTTAAGTATCCCCAGTTCTTCCAACTGCTCTATATCGTGTTCAATATCTCCCCATTTTTTCATCTGTTGTTGAATACCTTTGCGCTTAAATATATTGGTAGAATAGTTCTCCATAAACTCCTGTATCTCTTCTACTCCACCAAACTTCTCGGCCAGTTTGATAATTAATTGGTTTACATTCTCCTTATCCGGCAAATGACGGGCTTGTTGTCCCTTCATGTGTTTCCAGGGCAGTTTAATGTATCCCGCATAACTATCCTGAGCCTGTTTTTGGTTGCCGTGAATAATGTTGCGTACCTTGGCCAGCTTTATACCATTTTCCAAAATAACCTGCTCAACTATTTCGGCAATAATATAGACCAGATAATAATCTTCCCGATCCAGTTGGGCCAGGATGTGTACATGATCCCAACCTTCTTCGTAGTCCACCAAAGGCTCAACATTATCCTGCAGCAAATTATAAAGAGTCCCCCGGCCTTGATTGCTAGTGATATATATCTTGCCGGCATAATCAATTACCATCTTAAATCGTTCATCTTCGGCATACTGAAGTTGAGGATCCTTGGCCAGAAAATAGTCATCTATGGCGGAATAAATGGCTCGGGCTAGCTCCCGGGGATCAATCTTGCCTGGCCGGTGGTATACATCAATATGCACCACCCGTCCTTCCTCAACAAAGTCCAGGAAAACCTTGCCCGCATCGCGGTTGACCAGGATTTTCAGCTGTCCCTTGATCCGCTTTTCCGGCATCCGGGCATGAACCTTAGTACTGGCTACTGTGCTTTCTCCCAACCTAACCCCCTGGTTTTGGCCAAAATACAGGTTCAGATAATTGCCTACCGAAGCTGCTTTATCAACGTTGGTGCGTTCACCCAGCATTTATTCCACCCCCTTTACCCATGAGTAGGGTTTAGATCTTTCTCGGTATTTACCAGCTCACTCCTACTCATATCCTTTAATGCACGTGCATTTTGCTGAAAATATTCTTCCTCTTCATCCCGCTTAGACTTTTTGTTCTTAAAGCTTAAAATACCTTCCCGGGAGCCTCGGCTCTCAACATCGTTTATCAGTTTGACCAGGGTGTCCCCATCCACCCGATGTTTAAGGGCTAGAGGAATTATCCTGGTAACATCAGCAATCATTACCTTGTCTCGATTCTTAATCAAGCTATGCAATATGGCCCCTTGCTGCATAGCCTCAATGGCTCTGATGCTTTCCAAGTTGTGTTTAATGTATAAACGGGCAATAAAATTCCGGAGAAAATCAGGCATATCAGTAGTACTGTACTTCTTTGCCCAATTTATTATTTCCAGCCGGTATTTATCATTCTTACTGTCATCATATACATTGTTGCCTTTTCTCATAGCATTACGTATTTTATGCTGATGAGAGTTTTCCTCCAACATATGAGCAAGCACATCAACCGAATCAGGTCTGCCCATATAACATACCAAATCGAACCGGTCCGACAATTGTCTTCTTATTTCTTCCAGTGGCCCCGGATCCTCATCAGGATTTGAAGCCGCCCATACTGAGACACTAACCGTTATATCCACGGTAGGCAGACCGGCTTCTTCTATCTGCAGATGCCCCGGCTTATTACCCATAACATCCAGGAGAATATCGGTAATCTCCGGGGAAGTATCAGCCAGGCGGTTTATTTCATCTATGAATATAATACCCCGGTGGGCTTGAGGAATCAGGCCTGGCAAGAGCTGGGCAGCAGGATTAGTGGAATCTGTAAGCCGGGCTAAATCGATACTTCCTGCTACTGTACCTACCTTGGCTGAATGAGATATTTCCAAAAAAGGCATAGGGATTTCTTCCGTTCCCAGAGCTGCGATCTCTTCTGGGCTCATATCCCGATGCAATGGACAATGAGGGTTATCCGGGTCGCAATTATAAATACAGCCCTTTATTCTAGTAATATTGGGCAAAATATCACGGCAGCTTCTCATTATGGTGGTTTTACCCGTTCCCCTTAATCCTTCCGCATGGATATGCAACGGCTCACCAGCATAAGTAGATACCATAGACATTGTCACTAGCTCAAACAAGGGCTCATTCCCCTCATATCGCTCAAGCATATAAAACGGTATCATTAGCATCACTCCGATCTTTTTTGGACCGTACAACACTCTAAAAAACCGAGTTCCCTAACTGTGATACATTGCACCCTTATATATCCATTTCCTATTTATTTTATCGTTTATCGTATTAGTAATAGCCGGAGAAAATTTCCCGTTCAATAACCCGGCTGCAATGTAGAAATGATTTCCTCCTTTCCCCTAATAGTTAAACGTCCCCCTAGTATTACTTTAACTATAAATCATTTTGTGATTTATTTCTCTAGTTTGGCAGCACTTGGTTACATATAAAGGATACTTTGTTGCAAAAGTAACAATCTATAGCCATTTTACGGTTTACAGTAAAATTACCATAAAAAAACCGGTTCGAAAGCTTATCGTCCAGTCCCCACCACGTCTACAACTGGATTTTTAAGTATTCTCATATATGTACAAGGAGACCCCCATAATCGCTCTATTTAGTAAAAAGCAAGGAATATCTTGCCTATTTAGATAGCTATTCGGTCAAATTCCCAGCCTATCTCTTAATAAGCGAAGTTTAGAACGGCTCAAAGTGATATCCCGGTCACAAGCCTCTAGCCTAATTATGTAGGATCCTTCGCCAAAATTCCTGATTTCTTCAATATAATTCAGGTTCACCAGATAAGCCTGGTGGACGCGGAAGAAATAGCTGTCACTAAGACGTTTTTCCAGTTGATTGAGGGTAAAACTGGTAAGGAAGCCTCCTTTTCTAGTACAGATAAAGACTTTTTTGCCCTGACTCTCGCAAACAATAATATCTTCTGGTCTAAGCAAGGTTATTTTTCCTTTTTCTCTTACGGGCAACCTTTTTATCAACACTTCTTCCTCGTTGTAGCGGGCTAGAATATAATCCATCCGGTTTCTCAACCTTTGCCTCACTAGATCTTCGATATGATCCTGGTGGGCTATTTTCATTTTAACTCTGCTGATGGCCTTTTCGATCCGGCTCTGCTCAATGGGTTTTACTATATAATCCAAGGCACCCAATTCAAAGGCAGTCGCAGCCATCCCGGTCTGAGCGGTTACAAAAGCTATGGCGGGAGGCTCCTTCATATCCATCAGTTTAACCGCTGTTTCCAGGCCATCCATCTCCGGCATGCTAATATCCAGGAAAACAATATCTACTTTCTTCTCCTGACACAGTATTAATGCTTCCAAACCATTTGCTGCTTCCCCTACTATCTTTAAATCTTTACATTGTTCCAACAAGTACCTTAATACAATTCTCTCTTTATGATCATCATCAACTATCAAGGCTCTTACCGGCATCTTGTATTCCCCCTACCATTACCCCTATTTTACAATATACCTTCTCCTCAGGGATAATACAACTTATTTGCTATCCTTACCGTCTTAAAACTTTAAAAAGTAAGACTTATTTGATAACCTTAATACAAACGGGTCATGAGAATGAGGGCTTGTAGCCATCACCTTAAAATAAAGCCAAGATAGGAGATCAGCTTATGAGATACGAAGGTACTATATACCGCCCCCCTAGCGAAGCGGGCAGTTTGTTGATTCAAGCCACTATAGGCTGTCCTCATAATAAATGTACATTTTGCAAAATGTATAAAGATATCAAATTTAAAATTCGTCCGGTTCAGGATATTAAAGAAGATTTACTGGCAGCCCGGAATTATTATGGAGAATTTGTTGAATCCCTCTTTTTTCCTGACGGTAATACCATACTGATGAAAACTGATCAACTGGTGGAAATATTCGAATATGCCTCAGAATTATTCCCCCATCTAAGTCGTATCACGGTTTATGGATCTGCTCGTTTCGTAAACAGGAAAAGCCTGGATGACCTAAAGCGCCTTTATCAGGCCGGCCTGCGACGAGTTCACACCGGTATGGAAAGTGGCGATGATATTACCCTGGCCCGGATATCTAAAGGTACTACTTCCCAGGAAATTATAGCAGCAGGGAAAAAACTCAAAGAGGCTGGTTTAGAGGTCAGCGAGTATTATCTTACCGGGGTCGGAGGATTGGAAAGAAGCCGGGAACACGCCATAAATAGCGCCAAAACCCTAAGTCAGTTCAGCCCCAATTTTATTCGTATAAGAACCCTGGTTCCATATCCGGGCACTCCCTTATATGAGGAATGGGAAAGGGGCTCCTTCCAGCTTTTAACCGCCCATCAGGCTATGCAGGAAGTCAGATTGCTGATTGAAAACCTGGAATGTGAAAACACTATGTTATTATCTGATCATATAGCCAATTATGCCAATATTAATGGACTGCTTCCCCGGGATAAAGAGCTGATGTTGAAGCAATTAGATGAACTGTTGACCTATCCTGCCAGTTGTTTCCGGTCTCCTCATATTTCGCGTCTATAAATGGCAGTAAATGGGTACCAGGGAATGGCCACCTGCTCCCATCAGGCCTCTCCATCTATGACCCTCCAGTTATTTGTTGCAGCCGGAGCCAGGAGCCGTTGGAAGCAATGTATATTTCCGCGGAATATAAGCTAGCCCGTTCCTTAAAGCTTAAGCATTAAGGAACGGGCTCATTTGTAAATATCTGTGTTGTAAAGCTTATCAGGCTTATACTAGTGCTAATTGAAATCCTTGGCCAGGGGCGGCACTATATACACTTCTTCTCCCCGAAATTCAAAATATTCGCTCAACTTCCAGTAAACACCCCGACTTAAGCGGGTATCAGCCGGCCAACGAAAACTTATATAGGGCACATCTCCTTTGAAATAAATTTTGTGCTCCCCCTGCAGCCTCATTTCCTGTAGATCATGGAAAACCAATTTGATGCTACCGTCCTCTTCCTCTACATAACCGCTGGCCAGAAACGGTACATCTTCTACAGTAATGGGGTTAATGTCATCACCCAACTTTATGCAATAACTGCCATTATCATTCCTTTCGATGTGGGCTGCCAATATATTGAGTATGTTGCGCCGGAACATCTCAGCTTTACCAAAATACCATTTACCGCTTTTACTGATAATGATCTCGGTTAGATCCAAGCTAGCTCCCCCCTAGAAAAAACTCCCGCTCAGCCGCATATCGTCTCCTACCGGCTTTGATACCAGTATATAGGGGACCTTATGATTTGAAAAGCTTTGCTTTAGCCCGAATGCCAGAGCGGGGTTACCATATTTTCCTGTACCTGTATATTTTATTCGTAAGGCAGCCGAATTGCAAGTCACAGATCCCCAAGCAAGTATAGGCCGGTTGGAAATAAGCTGAGCTGCTATAATAATGCTGCCTCTTCCAGCTTTTTTTGCCCGTTAAGGTATATCTCTTCAATTTCTTCATCACTTATCTCCTGGTTGCCCATCTTAAGACCTGCCAGGGTAAAGCCGTGCTTGGCCCCCAACCATCTCATATATTCGATGGTTTCCAGAGGCATCTTGCTGCCGATACTATAATCATTATAATCTCCTTCCAAGGCCAATAGAATAGTCTCGGAAAGACAAGCCACATTCACCCCGTCCCGGTATCCCAAATTGGGTCCAAAAGAAATGGTATCCGGGTACTGAACCAGACCACCTTCCAGGATTAAGACATCATTTCTCTCCTCATAACACTCAGGTGCTACGTCGGCGGGACGAGCCACATCACAAATCACCGCTCCCGGTCTTAAGTCCTCCGGGTAAACCAGAAACTCGGGTGAATTACTGGCGGCAATTATCATGCTGCATTGAGGCAAGGTTTTCTTTATGTCCAGACTGCTGCTGACTGGCAAGGGTATATTCAGATAATGGCATATTTCTTCTATCAAGCCTGGATTAATACTTTCCCCTAATAGGCTTTCAGCATATTCTTGCGCTTCCCGCTGGTTTAAGCGGATCAGGGCCTGATGGGTTTCATCCAGCCATTTGCTTAAACCCTCTATCTCACCCTTATGGTATCTCTGTACTGCCTTCCGATACATATCCCGCATTAAAGAAGACAGGCGATTTTTGCTACTGTTTACATGATCGGGGTTGCCCAAAACTACAATATTACTCATTTTCTCTGATAACAATAGAGCACAAGCACGTCCAATGGAACCGGTAGCACCCAATACCGCCCCTTGTGCTCGATCCAGGTCAATATGCATTTTTTGGGCTCCCAAAATCAAAGCTTCCATGGCCATCAAAACAGTAAAACTATTGCCACTGGTTATAGCCGTACCCCGTCCTTGCACAGCCCGACCACCTCGGGTTACTACTGAGCTCAAGGCTCCCAGCCCAACAATCCTGGCTCCCAGATCTCTTCCCATGTCTACTGCTTGTTTAATAACTTCAGCTGTTTCTTCCCGGGGCAAGGACATTATCTCCCGGGCTCCAAAAGGCACTCCAATCAGCCAGCCCTCAGCCAAAGTTCCGTCCAAGGACCTTATGGCCGGCATATGGCAGACCACTCCGGCTTCCCGGGTTTTACTCTGCCATTCCATCAAACGATAAATCTCATCCCGGCTATAGGTAACAAAAGAGGGATTGTTAAGTATCACATCTTCTGGAGCCGCATAATGAATAATGAAAGCAAATCTCTCTTTTGCCCTCTCTCCCGGAGTGAGTCTCGAAGATTTGATGGTTCTGCTTGCCTTTCGATAATCCAGGATATTTTCCGGTTTTTCATAATCTCCTATTAAATAACGGTAGAGCTTGGAATAATCACGATAATAAAGTATCTTAAATACTATCTCCAAGGCCTCAATTGTACGATCTATTTCTTCATAAGTAATGGTAAGGGTTGGTTCCAGTCTTAGGGTCATGGAACTGTTTAAATAAGGAGCCAGACGAATATTATATGTATTAAGCAAAAAGCCGGCTATAAGAGCGGTAAAACCTTCGCAATCAGCCAGGTAGGTCATGTCAAATGATCCACAATCCTTAAGCTCATTAATCTCGACTCCCACCATCAAACCGCTCCCCCTTATCTCCTTAACCACTCCCGGATAAAGGGCATCTAGATTCTGCAGCCGGCCCAAGAGGTATTCTCCTTTGGCCTTTACTTCCCTGATCAATTCCCGCTGGTTCTGTTCCAATCTTTCCAACACTGCTATACCTACCGAACAGGTAAGCTGGTTATTGGCAAAGGTAGAACTGTGCAACATGCCAAATTCATCATTCCAAACCCGGGGGGAACTAATACAAACCCCAATGGGCACCAGACCTCCGCCCAAAGCCTTGGCCAGCAAGAGGATATCAGGTTCAATACCTTCATGCTCACAGGCAAACAAGCTTCCGGTACGACCTAAGCCGGTTTGGATCTCATCGACTATAAATATTACCCCATATTTACGACAGAGTTCCTGGGCGCCTTTTAAATATCCGGCTTGGGCAGTGATAATTCCTCCTTCACCCTGTACTGGTTCAACAATAAATGCTGCGGTATTATCTCCCTGTTCCTCCAATACCCTTTCCAAAGCTGGAAGGTCATTAAAAGGTATCTTAACAAAACCGGGAGCCGGGGCTCGGAATGGCTCCTGGTAGGATACCTTACCGGTTGCGGACAAGGAACCGAAGGTCTTGCCATGAAAACTGTTCAAAGTAGATATGATCAATTCCTTCCCGGTAGTCGAACGGGCTAGTTTAATGGCTGCCTCAACCGCCTCAGTACCACTCTGACAGAAAGTACAGAAAGAGAGATCTCCCGGACTGCATTCTGCCAGCATATTGGCCAGCTTCAAAGCTTCCCCTGGTATAGATGGCTGTACCAGACTGGGCAAGTTTCTTTTTCGGACTTCATCCAATCGATCCCAGATAAAATCAGGATTATATCCAAAAGGCACGGCACCATACTGGGCAATAAAGTCCAGATATTCTATGCCTTCATCATCAATCAGGTAACTTCCCCGTCCATAGCTATAGTTTTTATCCAGACGGAAAGTCTCCAAAACATCTTTTAATGTGGGATTAAGCAGATCCCTCCGTACATCAGGCAAAGATATTCCTCCTTATGTGCACATAATTGTGCATTGTACCCGGCTATATATATTTTATAGATTATATCTTCCCTGTCAAATTTTATTGAACTTTTATGGCCTTATTACATAATTATTACCTCAAGTGGTAATAATATTAACAAAATAGCAATAGGAGGGGTTAAATTTATGGAAGACGAACGCAATCGTAATGAAAACTCCGATAGCATGCGTACCAAGGAAGGATATGATCTGGGAACCTTTGACTTCCTAAGGACCGGGTGGTGGGTCTGGCATATTATTGCCATCGCAGGCGTATTCTACCTGGGATATGTTTTTGGTGGTTCAATTTTCTAATAATCTAAATCATAGCCAAGTTAATTGACAGGGGCCAGGCAGCAAATTAACTTATAAATAATGTCTGGCCCCTGCTTTTATCTAATATTGTCCCCAGCTTTCATCCAAATCGTCATACCATTTGAACAAGTGGCATTGAGCACAGTAGACCTCTGAGTAGTCATGCATGCTGTGACAGACATTACAGTCCTGCTCCCCATTGTGGGAATCGTGAGGATTGGAATCCGCGAAATCAGTAGCTGCTTTTATTTCATCCCAACTCTGCCCTTCTCCTGTTTGCGAATGGCAGTCCAAACACATAGCCCGATCTCCGGGAGGTCCCTCCAAGGGGAGGGTATAATTGCCGGTTATAAAGTTCAATCCCTCCATAGCCTTCTCGGGAATGGTCCGGTGATGACAATCAAGACATTCGATATCTTCCTGGGCATGTTTGTGGTCCAGCAAAATCCCAGTATTCCAGGACTCGTAGTAGGGCTTAATAATATGACAGGTGGCACAGAAGGAAGGGTTTTCACTGGCTTTTAGTAGTCCTCCCGCAACCCCTGCACCCAGCAACACCGCCACTCCGATTGCTATCAGGATCACCTTTTTATTCAGATACTTGTCCCGAAAGCTCTTACCTGCCTTATTACTGGTTTCCATGATACATCACTCCCATTGTCTTATTACTACATATTGGTATTAATCGTATTTTCTGTCATTTTGTCATTCCAAGCCTAACCCTGGTATTATTTTAAACTAAAACTCAATTATTGTCTTTGGATTACCATACAGTAATTAGGCTTTCTTTATGTAGATAGTCCATAAAAAGTATTCTAAGGGATATGCTTCTTTAATCCAGGCACTTGAATAGCTATGCCACCGGTGACTCCATGACGAAAACCCCCAATTGCCGGTATAAATAGGTCACAGCAGTTAGAATCAGATGCTAATCCCTGGACAAACCAGCCTTTTACTATATTTCTAAATATTGAAGTATACTGAAATTAGTAGTATAACAAAGGTAAGGAATACGGGGAGGGATATCATGCTTGATTACATGAGCATAAAGGAAACGGGAGAAAAATGGGATATTGTTAGCCGGATGGTAACCCTGCACTGGGTTGCATGAGCAATCAAGGAATCGAGAGAAAGCCAGCAATCAGTGGCTGCTCCCATGAAGCCAAAATATTTAAAACCGCCAATATAAAAAGTTGATTAAAATGGGATTTAATATGAAAGGCAGTCAAAGCACCATTGCAGATTCATTTCCATCCTTTTTAGCCCAAGAAGAACTCCTGGCTAAAGTGATCGAGTTTTTCCCCTACCCGATTCAGGTTTATACTCCAGACGGAACATCGCTGCTGGTGAATACGGCTATGCTCACCGAATATCATGCTATCAGCCCTGAGCAGGTGGTGGGAAAGTACAATGTATTAAAAGATCCCGCCGTTTTGGCAAGCAGCCAACTCCCGATCTTAAAGCAGGCTTTTCAGGGAAAAACCGTGTTCTTCACCGGCATTAAAGTGCCTCTGGAACAGATTGCAGAGCGATACGGTATTCAGGATCTTGATGTGGAGGCGGTATATCAGGACATTACCCTTTTCCCCATTATTGATGAGATGAAACAGCTGCTATATGTTGTGGCATTCCTGATCAACAGGAGAGTTTATCGTGGAATTACAGAAATCGAAAAGGCCAAGGAATATATAGAAACCCACTGGTTGGACAGTTTTAGCGCTGAAGAAACGGCAAAGGCGGCCTGCCTCAGCAAGGCCCATTTTAGCAAATTGTTTAAGCAGCATACGGGGCTAACCCCCAAAGAATACTATATAAATTATAAAATCAGTAAAGTGAAAGAAAAACTCCTGGATACCAACCTTTCCATTGCCCAGGCCTTCGCGGCCTGCAATATTAAATATAACGGTTATTCCGCCGGTTTGTTTAAAAAGAAGGTAGGCCTTTCCCCCTCTGCCTATCGTCTATCGTCTAAAGAGCTCCGAGTAACAGGAAATGAGGACCAAGCCATGAAAAATCAGCCTGAAGATTTACAAAAGAAGCTGGCTAAATCTTTCCAGTTCCTTTCTGAAAAACAAGAACTCTTGGCCAAAGTAATCGAGTTCTTCCCTTATCCAATTCAAATTTTCTCCCCGGATGGTACGGTGAGGCTAATTAACCGAGCAGTTCTGGACCTGATAGGAATCAAAAGTGTGGAATCTCATGTTGGTAAATACAATGTTTTTGAGGATCCCATCGTGCGTGAGCTCGGGGTGATGGAAGAAGTGAAGCAGGTATTGACCGGCAAAACTGTGTACATTACTGACTTCAATGCACCTTATCAAGATATGATCCGGTATTTTAATGTGGACAATAGAGATATACATACCATATGCTCAGACATTACCTGTTTTCCTTTAATGAATTCTGATGGGGTAGTAGAATACTTTGCCGCCGTTTTTATCTTTAAAAAAGTATACCGGGGTAAGGAAGAAATTGAACGGGGCAAACAATATATTGAGACCCATTGGCAGGAGCCCTTTGATGCTGAAGAAACGGCAAAGGTGGCCTGCCTCAGCAAAGCCCATTTCACCAAGCTGTTTAAGCAAAATACCGGGGTAACTCCCAAAGAATACTATATTAATTATAAGATCAGTAAACTGAAAGAAAAACTCCTGGATACCAACCTTTCCATCGCCCAGGCCTTTGCAGCCTGCAACATGAATTATAATGGCTATTCCGCCAGTTTATTCAAAAAAAAGGTGGGCCTTTCCCCCTCTGAATTCAGAAAAAAATACCGGTAAATTATCGCGAAAAGCAGGCAACAAAGTCTGCTGCCTGCCTAAGTCCTTATTGGATTGCGGTCTATACCTAACGACGTAGATATCGCTCTTTTAACTGTTGGCCGTATCCTACCACTCCTGGGGCAGCTGTTTCAGCTGGGTCAGGGTAAATACTGGGCCATCCAGGCAGATGTATTCACTGCCTATATTGCAGCGGCCGCATTTACCGATACCGCACTTCATACGCATTTCCAGGGTGGTTATTACCTGATCATCGCTGTATCCCATCTTCTCCAGGGATTGCAATACAAACTTGATCATTATAGGCGGTCCACAGGTTACTGCGATCACACCTTGCGGATTGGGGTTGATCTCTTCCACATAGGCGGGCACAAAGCCCACATGGCCATCCCAGCCTTCTTCCGGGTTGTCTATGGTAACATAAACTTCAGTATCCTTGATGGCCGGCCATTCATTGAACAATTCTTCCTTGAAACAAAGATCAGCATAGCTGCGGCTGCCATAGACTATAGTTATCTTGCCGTAGTCCTCCCGGTGCTTAAAGCAGTATTTTATGAAAGAACGTAAAGGAGCCAAACCAATTCCACCGGCAATAAAGAGCATGTCCTTGCCTTTGCACTCTTCCACTGGAAAGCCGTTGCCATAGGGGCCACGTACCCCTAATTTTTGTCCCACTTCAATGGCATGCAGTTCATCGGTTAAAAGGCCTACCTTTTTGATGGCAAACTGCAGGTATTCCTGCCCTTCCTGCCAGGTACAGGAGAACATCCCTTCTCCTACCGGCAGATAAGAAACCATGGCACACTGCCCGGGGGCTACATTAAAAGGCACTCCCCCTTCGCTTAAACGACAGTAAAAACTCTTAACATCAGGGGTTTCATCTTGTATATCCACCACTTCCACCACCGTTGGTACCAGCGGTTGTTCGCAGCTGCATTTATCAGACATCAACACTCGCCTCCTTCACTTCATTAATTATATTAACGATGTTGATCCCGGTTGGGCAGGCTACAATACATCTTCCACAGCCGGTACACAAGGGATAGCCGTATCTTTCGCTAAAGAACTCCAGCTTATGCAGGAAGCGGTTGCGAAATCTCTCCTTGGTAGTGGGCCGGGGATTTCCTCCCCCTGCTTCCGCGGTATATTCGCCATACATACAGGAATCCCAGCAGCGGAAACGATAGCCTTCTTCCCCCCAGCTCTTAACCTGTATATCGAAACAATGGCAGCTGGGACATACATAGGTGCATATGCCGCAGTTCTGACAGTTTGAAGATAAATCTTCCCAAATGGGGTGTTCAAACATCCCTTTTAGTTTTTCCGCTACTCCCTCATAATCTACCTGGGTCTGAAAAGCCTTGGCTTCCGGAGCCTTCAATTCTTTTTCTTCCAGCAAGTTGGAGATACTGGTGGTTAATTCTTCCCCTTTAGGGGTTTTGGTCTCCCAAATATAGCCCTTATCTCCGCAATCCCTAATCACTATATCCACCTCGGGCTCCAAGGGGTCCACTCCCATGGCCTGGCAGAAACAATTAGGGCCCGGCTCATAACAGGCTTGGCCGATTAAGACCATATTGTCCCGGCGCGCTTTATAAAAACTGTCTTCATAGCCCCGGGTTAAGAAAACGTCATCCAAACACCTAATAGCCCGGGCATCACAGGCTCTAAGGCCAAAGATTATACGAGGGCTGCTGTCTTCAAAGGTTTCCTTGATTTGAGCCTCGGTTCCGGACTGAATTATGCTGTACATTTTTTCAGTCTGGGGGAAACCTACGTTTTTAGGTGATAAATATACGTTTAAGGTCTCCAACATCAGCTGTTCCTTTTCCGGATTTCGAGTTTTCCAGGAGTAGAAGCCGCTGCTGTTAGCTCTGGACAGGGGCACGAACACTTCTGCTGATTCAGCCAGCTTATCCAAAACCCTTTCCACCTTATCTTTGCTTAATATTTTCATGCTGCTTCCCTCCTTTTTACATAAATCCTTCATCTGGATCATCCAGACGGTATACGCTTAAAGCCGGCTTTGAGCCCTCTTCATACTTGATCCCGGCTTCATAGGGTCCAAAAAATTCATTGGCGTCTTTGGCCAATTTGGAATTTATCAGCATTAGTGGTATATCAACCGGGCATACCCGTTCACATTCGCCGCATTCCACACAGCGACCGGCCATATGATAAGCCCGTACCAGGTGATACATCATATTGTCGGTTTCGTTGTTTTCCCGGCCTACCCACTGGGGTCTCATTTCGTCAAATATGCAGACCCGGCAGTTGCAGGCTACACAGGCCTGGCGACAGGCATAACAGCGTATGCATCTCTCAAAGTTTTCCCGGAAGAATTCATAGCGCTCATCCGGGCTCATATTTTCGATTTCCTGGATTTTAGCCTGCCGCTCCCCTTTCACATTGGGCTCTTGCTCACTGCCTAAGAGTTCATCATATATCAGGGGATTGGGATAGGCGCAATTGCTGCACTTATCTGCTTTATCATCGTCCGGTATATTCTGTAGTAAACCTGAGTTTCTCTTTATGGCCTTCAAGGGGTCTTTCATCCCCGGACAGCAAACTCCTACTATATACAGCCGATCCCGGCTAAATTGATTGTCTTCCAAAAGGCGGATAACTCCCCGGGAGTCACATCCTTTTACAACCAGACCCACCTTCTCATTTCCGTCCCGGAATTTTAGCAGGTAGTTGGACAGGTTGTGAATGGAGTATTCATCGAATACTATTCTTTCGGCCTCTTCAGCGCTGCGCACGACCAAGGGGCGGGTCAGATAATCCTGATTCCCTTTTTCCCAGGCCAGGAATACGTCAACTTGACCCTCGCTAAGAAGCCGGCTCGCAATTTCTTTTACTTTTTTACTTATTTCTTTCATCGCAGATCCCTCAGCTTTCTGTTGGGTCCCAGTTTTTTAACGTCTTCTACCACTTTTTTCATGGTTTCCTGGAACTTGGGTCCTTCGGCTCCGGATATCCAGGCGGTCTGGTATCTTCCCGGCTCCATGCCGATATATTCCATCAGGCTCTTTATCATAGTATGACGACGGCGGTTGTAGTAATTGCCACTACCATAGTGGCAGTCTCCCGGGTGTCATCCGGAAAGGAGTACGCCGTCGGCTCCCCGGTTAAATGCTCTTAAGACCAGCATGGGGTCCATGCGTCCTGAGCAGGGGGTCCTTATTATTCGCACATCGGCAGGATACTCCAGGTGGTTTAGCCCGGCTAGGTCTGCTGCTGCATAGCTGCACCAGTTGCAGGCGAATACTATCACCTTGGGTTCCCACTTTTCTTGATCTATAGACACAGTGCATCCACCTCCGATACCAGTTGTTCGTCGGTATAGCCTTTAAGGTTTAGGGCGGCAGTTCGACAGGCCGGGATACAGGCTCCGCAACCCTGGCACAAACTGCTGTTTACCTCGGCTACCATCCGAGTAAAGGGTCCATGACCGTGACCGCCTCGCTCCTGAATCTCTTTCAGGGATATGGCATTATACGGACAAATGGGTACACATAAGGCACATCCCGAACACTTGCCCATATCCACCTCTGATACCATGGGTTCTGTGGCCAGCTCGCTCTTGGAAAACAGTCCACATACCTTTACGGCGGCGGCACTGGCCTGGGCTACGCTGTCCGGGATATCCTTGGGGCCCTGACAGGCTCCGGCCAGATATACTCCGGCGGAAAAGGTTTCTACCGGCTGCAGTTTGGGATGGGCTTCCTGGTACCATCCGTCTTTATCAGTAGAAAATCCTATGGTTTTGGCCAATTCCAATGATCCTTGAGAAGGTACCATGGCGGTGGCCAGTACTACCATATCCACTTCTACTTCTATGGGCCGCCCGATTAAGGTATCTTCGGATTTTAATACCAGCTTATCTCCTTTAGGGTAGATCTTGCTTACCCGGCCCCGGATAAAGGTGGCTCCTTCGTTAAGGGCCCGCTGGTAGAATTCTTCGTAGTTTTTGCCTGCGGTACGCACGTCCATGTAAAATACATAGGCTTCACTGTCTTCTATCTTGGTTTTCACCTGATAGGCGTGCTTGGCGGTATACATACAACAGGCCCTGGAGCAGTAGCTCTTGCCTTTAGTATCATCCCGGGAGCCTACACATTTGATAAAGGCTACCTGCTTGGGCTCTTTTCCATCCGAGGGCCGCCTTATATGGCCCTGGGTGGGTCCGCCGGCACTGACCAGTCTTTCAAAATGCAGGCCGGAGATAACATCCGGGTATTTGCCGTAACCGTATTCTCCATAGGCTTCTTCCCAGCCAAACAGGTCATAACCGGTGGCCATAACGATGGCTCCGATCTCGTAGTCTAGATATTGATCCTGATCATCAAATCTGATGGCTCCTACCGGGCATATTTTTTCACAAACTCCGCACTTGTCTTCGGTCAATTTGCGGCAGTTGCCGGCATCGATATATGGTTTGCCGGGTACCGCCTGGGGAAACAGCTTGTGAATTGCCGGTCTTAAGCCCATTCCCAGGTCGAATTCGTCTTTGAGTTTCTTGGTGGGACATTTTTCGGTACAGAGTCCACAGCCGGTACAGGCGTCCCAGTCCACGTACTTGGCCTTTTTCTTAATCTGGACTTGGAAATTACCGATGTATCCCGATATTTTGCTTACTTCTGCATAGGTTACCAGTTCAATATTAGGATGCTGCGCCACAGCAACCATCTTGGGGGTGCCTATTCAGGCGGCGCAGTCCATGGTGGGGAAGGTTTTGTCCAGCTGGGTCATCTTTCCTCCGATGGAGGCTTCCCGCTCTACCAGTACCACCTGGTGTCCGGCTTCGGCTATATCCAGGGCCGCCTGCATGCCGGCTATTCCTCCCCCTATTACCAGGGCTCGTTTGGTGATGGGGATGGTGGATACCTGCAAGGGTTTGTTCCTTAATACCTTGCTTACTCCCATCCTTACCAGATCTTCTGCCTTTTTGGTAGCTGCAACCCGCTCATGGTGTACCCAGGAATCTTGTTCCCGGATATTTACCATTTCAAACATATATCCGTTCAGGCCTCCGCCTACTACTGCCTTGCGGAAGGTGTTCTCATGCATGCGCGGTGAACAGGAGGCAACTACTATCTGTTCTAATTGGTGCTCGCTTATGGCATTCCTGATCAGTTCCTGGCCGGGATCTGAGCACATATATTTGTAGGTGGTAGCATATACTACCCCAGGTAATTTTCTGGCGTATTCTGCCACTTTCTCGGTATCGATGGTGGCTTCTATATTGGTGCCGCACTGGCATACAAATACGCCTACTCGTTTCTTCATGGCCTAATCCCTCCTTTTTCAAGTATTAATCTATTTCTCCCGTTTCTTTAATTCTCCATTAACATAGGCTTCGGCTGCTTTGCTGGCTTTTTCCTGGTCGCTGACCATCAGCTCAGCCAGTTTATTTATTTTCTTTTCATCAGATACTACTATCTCGGCCAATATCTTGGCCCGTTCTTCATCCTTTATCAGCCTTAGTGCCATTTTGTCCGGATTCTTCTGGAATCCTTTGATCATGGCCTCTATTTTCTTTTGCTTGGCTTCGGTATCCTCTTCGCTGTCTGCTGCTTTGGCAGCTCCTTTTTTCCCGGCCTTGGCTTGTTTGGCTGCTTCTTCGGCTTCCATTTGGGCTGCCTTGGCAGGCAGGGTATTTAGATAAAGACCGGCTTCTACGAAGTGCCGGGGTATGCCTACTTCCTCCTGAGAGTATCCCCCAGCCAGGGCTAGCAGCTCGGTAAGGTAATATACCGGCATATTTAAGCTTACTCCGTATTGTTTTTCGGCCCCGGCCTGACGCATATCCAGATTGAGCATGCACAAGGGACAGGCGGTTACTATACATTCGGCTCCGGCTTCCCGGGCGTTTTCTATTACTTCATAGATCATTTTGGCTCCGATTTCGGGCCGGGAGGTGGCCAGAGCCGCTCCGCAGCACTCGGTTTTATAGGCCCAATCTACGGCTTGGGCCCCAGTGGCTTGCACTATCTTGTCCATGCTCTGGGGATCTTCGTTGTCATCAAATCCGGTATACTCTTGGGGTCTAACTAATAGACAGCCGTAATAGCAGGCTGCTTTCATGCCTTTTAACGGCTTCTTTACTTTCTCTTTTATCTTTTCTATCCCTACATCTTGGGCCAGCCATTCTAATACTGATATGGTATGACTGCTGGCTTTAAATTCCATATCTATGATTCCTTCGATTTTGGAGCGTAAGGCTTCGTCTTCCCGGGCTTTTATCTCGGCCGCCCGATGACGGCTAAAACAGGCTGCACACGGCGCCAGTACGGTTTTCAGTTCCATTTGCTCCGCAATGGCCAGGTTCCGAGCCGGCAGAGCCAGGGCCAATAGCTGCTTGGTGTTATGGGCTGAGGTAGCTCCACAGCAATTCCAGTCTTCCAGTTCTTTTAATTCTATCCCCAGCATCTCGGCCGTCTTCTCCGTGGACATTTTGTATTCAATGCCACTTCCTTCTCCTGAACATCCAGGATAGTATCCTAAAGGCATATTATTCCCTCCCCATCGTCTCAATTCGCTGGAATATTTTCTTTACCTGGTCTCTGCCTTTGATCCTGTCAGGGAGTATTGATACTTTGCCTCTTTTCATCATGGGCAGACCAAGTTCAGCGTCTTTAAAGGGCTGCATGGTCTTTAGGTTATGCTGCAGCAATAACCCGGCTTCATAGGTGCGGCCAAAGTTCTTGACCCCGTTTAAAAAGGCTTCGTTAAATACCGCTACTTTTTTATCCCTTATCTTGCCGGCTGCCAGGGCTTCTCTGCGGCAGGCGTCCATTAAGGAAGCTATATCTACTCCCCGGGGACAGCGGGCTGAACAGGTTTCACAGGTGGCACATATCCATATGCTCTCTGCTCCCATTACCTCTTCCACCAATCCCAACTGTAAATATCTGATTATCTGCCGGGGGGGACTGTCCATGGCAAATGCGGCCGGACATCCTGCTGTACACTTTCCGCATTGATAACAGAGCTTGATATCGGTTTCTGCCGCTTCTTCTATCCGGGAGATAAATTCCTTTTCTGCTGCGCTGGGTCCTGCTAGCTTGAGGCTTTGCTTCATGCTCTTTCTCTCCTTTCCTCGTGTTCTCGTATATATAAAACGGCATCATCTATAATGCTCGTCTTAAATTACCAAATGCAGCAAAATATGCTGCACACAGCTCAATAAAACCATTAAATATGATAACTATTTCGCTACGTTACTACATTATATAATAAATATGACTCATAATGCTGTTAAAACTTTGTTAATCTTCATACTTTTTAGTCAAAAGTACACAATACTGTATCGATATATATACATAATTGTATACAGATACAGGTATAAGTAAGTTTTAGAACTTATTAGAACTTTTTAGCCCTATTGCTGTTTTTATGCTCTTAGAGTAGCTACTATCCGCAGCGGATTAATCAATAGATTCAAAGCATCATTTATACTATTCACTGCAATATCTGCTGCCTGCAAAGCCTGTATGGAGCATCCTTCAGCTTCTATTACTACTATGGATAAAGCAGCCTGGGCAAGCATCAAACGATCGTTATACCCGTTACCTATGGCTACACAATTATGGGCGGACATTGAATTCAGAAGGCCCAGTTTATGCTGTCCTCCATCTTCTGGGTCCACCATAAAGCAATTTACCCCTAGTTCCTTTGCAATTTCCCTGCCAGCTCCATAAGTATCAGCAGTTAAAATATAAATCTGCAGTTTTTCTTTTAGCAACTCTACCCTTTCTTTAACCCCGCTTATAAGCTTCCCGTCCACTGTCAGAGTTCCGTTTAAATCCAACAGCAGATTCTTTAATTGTAGAGTAGTCTGCCGCCCGGGTAAGGAAACTTCAATCATGCTATACCTCCTAGGTTAAACGCTGCTACCTCAGACTATATTCTAACACCCTTTGAGCTTAGAATAAATAATATTTCCTTGCATAAGCACCACTATTTGACAAATTTCGTCATTAAACCATATAATATGTCGAATATAAATACCTATTTTTGTGCAGCAAGTTGTAAACCCCCGTCTTTCCATACACTATTTTCCAGCATAAGTCTGGCCGGCTTGCACATACTAAGGCTACAGTCAATGATACCTCAACCTTTTAAAGCACCAAGGTTCCTTTAACTAGGAAATCTGTTACTTTAAAAGACAGGAGCTGCTAATGCAGCACATGAACCGGTATCATTGGCTGTTTATTTTCTACGCCTGCTTTAACTAATTGAAGGGAATAAAAGATGAAGGTTAAAATAAATCTTACATTTAAGCTTAGTTATCTCTCGGCTTGATAAACGAGATTCTGCTGGGTTGGTTAAAATCGAACCTGGTCTTAGGATACATAAATGAGGCTATCCCAAGATAATATAGAAAGCTTATGAAAGGCAAATAGATTAAAAGGTAGTAATAAATTGGTTTATCAAAATAGAAATACCATCCCGACAGAGAAATCACACCCAACAAAGGAGTAAACCAGAATTGTAATAAAAAGATAGCATATTCATATACTCCCATCAAATTAAAGGAAGTAATAAGTATTAAAGCCCATAGAATTCCAGGAGCCTGCCAGATCAATGCAGTCAAGCTTTGCTTCCACCGGGGTAGCTGATAAGCTCTCCTGGCCTCGAATCCAATGAGCAGCAGATATAATAGAGCAACTAAGATATCCATTCCAGGAAAGTAAGTACTAAGGATGCCGGCTGCAATAGCTGTTATATGAATAAAATACAATCTACTTAAGTTTACCGGCATTTAAACTCCTCTCTCTCGAATAATACTAATCTGCTCACTCTTATAAAAAATATCGGGGGAAATCCACAGATCCCGGCTTGGGTCCAGATCAATGCCCTCTTCCAGATAAGCTCTCCAAATAAGCTTGCTGCAGTTCCATATCCTTTCGCCAGGCTTGAAAGCCAGGGCATAAAACATCTTTCCTTGCAAGCTTTGGGCATATTCTACCGCTTTCTCCTTGATTTCAGGCTCCGCTTCCACCCGCAGCAGACAGACTTCTTTATAATCACGGAAGTGATCAATAGGACGTATATGTACTCCATAATCAACAAAAGCCTCTATAACCTGACCATTGCCTACATACATGGCTACGTGAGAAAAACGGCCATAGGCACAGTCTGGATAACCACCCAGTATTATGTCTCCGATCTCCAGGCCGGAGAAAGATATATCGTTAGCATACCGAATACTGTTGCCGTAACCGAAGTTGCCTTTTGCTGCATTATCTATATAAAGATACATAACCGCCTCCGGGTTCTCAAAAACTGTACGATTAGTGTTTAGCAGCAAGGCATAGAATACCAGCGCCAGTAGAGGGAACAGCAGTAAGGCGAATTTGTCCAGCCTGGTTTTGGAGTTAGATTTCATAAGACATCTCCCTTGATACTATATCCTGCTTAAACTATATTACCATTTTTTCTTGCTCACAAACCCTCCTAGTCCACTGGAAAAATATTCTTCCTTGGGCGGCGTACCTATGAAATTGGCTCTAAAGGTATTCCGGTCTTTGATATATGTTGGCGGGGATATCCCGGCCAAATAATACTAGCCGGTGATATTTCAGCTACCGCGTTTTTCAAGCAAATCTGCTCAAAAATGTTCCTTGGCCTTCATTCATCTAATGTATTGCATAACCATACATTATTTTCTATAGCACCATAGAATTTTCCCCGGGATGCATAAATGCCCTTTATGCCAGTAATATTCGCCTTCTGATTGACCGATTTATAATCAATGGTTAATATTTGTATAATGTTATTGCTCAATCCGTTGACTCTTAATTGACCAGCGTTTAAGATTAATATCATAAGATCTGTTTATTATCGGGAGGATTATTTAATGAATTTTATTGGCATCGATATTGGATCAACTGCCGCCAAAACTATTGTCTTTGACGGTACCCGAATAATATCTTCTTTTATTCTGCCTACCGGTTGGAGCAGCAAAGAGACGGCTGGTCAAATCAGAACTCATCTGAGAACGGCAGGTTTTGATGTGGATTCTGATGATACCAGAACCATCGCTACCGGTTATGGGCGGATATCAGTGGAATACGCCGACAAGATATTAACTGAAATCAGCTGCCATGGAAAAGGCGGGTCTGCTCTTCTGGCCGGAGATGGAGTCATAATCGACGTAGGAGGGCAGGACACCAAGATTATTACGGTAGAAAATGGGGTTGCCGTACGTTTTTTAATGAATGATAAATGCTCGGCCGGAACCGGTAAATTTATTGAGATAATGGCCAACCGCATGGGGGTGGATATCAATGAGTTATTTGCCCTGGCTCAAAAGGGCAACCCCATAACCATTAGTTCCATGTGTACAGTTTTTGCCGAATCTGAGGTAATCAGCCAGATAGGTGCCGGTAAATCCAGAGAAGATATCACCGCCGGGATTGTGGAATCAGTTGTCTCCCGGGTCGCCCTTCTGGCCTCCAGGCATGAAAAGCCGGATAAATATTTCCTTACCGGCGGCTTAAGTCTTAACCCCTATTTTGCGAAACGATTATCCCAAAAACTGGGGCAAGCGGTGTACACCTGTGAGATGGGACAATATGCGGGAGCTCTAGGCGCCGCTCTGCTGGCAGCGGAAAAACTCCAATAAGCTTTGGGGCTTATTTTTGGCACATAAGGGGAGGAATTGTATTGTTAAAACTGCCTGAAAATTTTCAAGATTATTCAGAAGCTCGCCAACAAGGATTTATCAAGTTAAAAGAGCTGAAGGAAAGGGGCAAGAAGGTGGTAGGGATTTTCTGTACCTATACTCCTACCGAAATGGTCCTGGCCGCTGGAGCGGTACCGGTTGGCTTATGCGGGATGAGCGATGAACCCATCCCCGCTGCAGAAAAGTTCCTGCCTAAAAACTTATGCCCCCTTATTAAATCCAGCTATGGTTTCGCGGTTAGCGACACTTGTCCCTATTTCTACTTTTCCGATATGATCCTGGCTGAAACCACTTGCGACGGCAAAAAGAAAATGTATGAAATGATGAATGAGCTTAAATATACTCATGTTATGCAGCTGCCCCCGGGCAGAAGCGGAAGCACTGCCCTGCACTCCTGGTATGATGAGATGCTGCGCTTGAAAGAAGTTTTAGAGCAGCAATTGGAGACAGTGATTACCGAGGATGATTTGCGTAATGCCATTCGCCTGAAGAATCGGGAGAGAAAAGCCACCCTGGATTTTTTTGAAATAGGTAGACTGAAACCCTCCCCTGTATCCGGCTATGAAATCAGCACTATCATGGATAGCAATAGCTTTATCTTCGATACTGAAGAAAAAATTGCCATTTTGGAGGAACGCACCGCCCAATTGAAGAAAGATTACCAGGAAAATTTCGCCGGCAAGCCATCACGGCCCAGGATATTGATTACCGGCTGCCCCAGCGGTGGGGTTAGAGATAAGATTATTCGTCAAATTGAAGAATTGGGCGCTGACATGGTTGCCTTTGAAAACTGCTCCGGCCCCCGGGCTCAAAAAGATTTAGTAGCTGAAGACAAAGATCCTTATTTAGCTCTGGCGGAAAAGTATCTTCGCATAAATTGTTCAGTAATGAGTCCTAATCCGGAAAGAATTGAAGCCCTGGGAGAAATGCTGGATGAGTACAGTGTTGATGGAGTTATCGAAATAATTTTGCAAGCCTGCCATACTTTTGCCATTGAATCGTATCGGGTGAGGAAATTCGTTACCGAAGAAAAGGGGCTCCCCTATATGGCCCTGGAAACCGATTATTCACAGACTGATACCGGGCAGATAAATACCAGAATCAGTGCTTTTTTGGAAATCATTGATTAATGAGGCAATTACCTATAATATGTTGTGGCATAGTTTTGATGTGATATAAACACTACCTCAGGTTTCATCCAGAACGCTTGATTTTACTACCTGAGGGTATGCTCTTTATGCTTTTATTGGACTTATTAGTATCTTAAACCTTTCTACTGCTTCCTGCTTGGGTTAAAATAAATAAAAACTGGTGTGGTGTACCTTTATGAGAACTATACTCAGAAAATTGGATGGAAGGAAAACCTTGACTGAAAGGGAATACCAGGATCTCCTGCAATACATCGATGCTCTTGGTGATAGTTCTATGGAATCCTATCGATTATTTTATAATAGATATTCTGAAGTTTTATGGCAAGAATATACAGTGTATATACCTAAATTCAAACACGGAATGGATGACCTGCTTAATTTTTTGCTATATCATCCAGAATTAATGAGTCAAATTCAAAAGACGGCTAATTGCTTGAAACTGTTTCCCTTGGAATTGCATCCTTACCTTTCCTACCTGCTGGAGCAGGAGCAGGACTGGGCTTTAATTAAGAAAATAAGCCGTTCCCTGTCCCGATCCTTAAGCAAACGGCCCCAGCTGCCCACAGCTCGTAAAGGGAATGCAGTATTAAAATACGAGAGGGGTAATCCATACAAGGAAATTGGACTAAAGCCCCATTTTGAACGTTTAGCCCGCTACGGATTTATTACCCGTCTACAGTCTTACCGCTATTTACAACGTGGTAAGGCCAGTCAAGATAGAATAAGTGTTCTGGATGCCGGCAGATTAGGGGGCATATACACCAATAAGGAGAAATCCATCTACTATTATATCTTTCTAAGCGAAACAGATATGATAAAGGCTGAAAATGCCTGTTTGGCATTAAATACCGCCTTGTACGGTTTATAAGGAGTAGAATATGTCCAATCTTTCCGGGGGTTTAAGTGAGTTTATGCAAAACCAGGATCTATTTAGCATGTGGGAGAAGGAGTTGCACTTAAGGCATGAGATTCGACTGGGCAATAAGGCAGCTCTAAATATTCCTCTAGCCAAAGCTCATGAACTGGATCTTTATTATCGCAGTTGGTATTTCTCTCCCCGGCGAATGGACTTTTTTAGATTATTAATCGAACAATTGAATAATACGGACAATATAGAGGTACTAAAATGGCTGGGAGATGCGCCGGACCATCTGCAGCAAAACTTTTGGACTTTTCTGCCCTGGTATATCCTGCTGCATGCTCCAAATCCATCCCAACTTCAGTTTATTGTAAATCTCTACCGTCCGGAATTATATCAGGAAATGCTGCAGGTGGTTAATGCTCTTAATCTTGAATCCTGTGAGTACCTGGCCTCCAGGACTGCCAATTCCCAACTACGCAAGCTGTTTAAAGAGCGCTCCAATGATTTGATGGCCAGTCGGAAAAGAGAATACTATGGTTTTGATCCCCGGGTTAAAAGGGATAATTTTCCCGGTATATACGGGAATAAAACTGATATTATCCTCAAAGCCTTGGATTTCCTGGACCAAAGTCGAGCTACTAACTACAAGGACCCTTATGGTTCTGAACGTTTTGCCATGTACCTGGAGGCTGCCGAGGCGGTTTTCCAGGCTGGATTGCCGGAAGACTGCCTGGCCATGCTCTTGGATCTCTACCAGGATTACCAGCGCAAAAGCCGCCTGGTAGATCTCTTGGAGGATGAGAAAATCCATCGCAGTTTTTCCCGGCTCTTGCGGCAGGTAATCCCCTGGCAATCCTTGCTGAGACAAACACTGAACCCTTATGACATGGCTGATAAACTCTATTTGGACTTTTTTCCGTTAATAACCCGAGATCCAGGCAGCCTGAAATATCTTTCCCTCTATGAAAGTATTACAGCAGGTTTAAATCAATTGCAGTCCAATATAATCTACGAAATATATCTAAAAAGCAGTACCCTTATGGAGGTACGGCCTTATGAGCCTCCATGGATTGAGCAGGAGGAACTGGAAACAGGAATCGGCGTTGGTCGCGCCCGTACCCTCTTCCAAAGCGCAGCACAAAAAATATCATCTCTGCCCCATGAGTCTTTTATACTCATTGAGTACCTGCGTCTGGGCTTTATGCTAAAAAAGATCAGTCCGGATGCTGCAATGATATCGGAAATGATGGAATATTACCTGCTGTTATGGGACTGGCTGCCTCTGCCCATGTTTATGAACCAGGATATCTATATCCAACTTGCTCCCTGGGCTGCCAAAAGCCAGCAACAAAAAGCCAGGCAGATTTGTGATCTCTTATCAGAATATAAATTGCCCCGGCTGCTGGAGGAAATATCCTCCCGTCCGGAATTACTGAGAATGAAAGAAGCTGGACCCAAACGCCAGCTTCTAAATGGCTATTTTCTGGGGGTCTTGTAATGAAGGATAATCTTAAAGCCGAAAACTACTTACAGAATTTGGAGCATTTTTTATTTCTGCTTCGAAAAGAAGTAGACTCCCTTAGCCGGCAATACCAGTCAGATACTCTTTCTACAGAGGATCTAGACCATTACCTGCTGGCGGTCAATTCCTTTTATTACCGCAGCTTTCAGGAGAAATTCTGGCCTCTTTACCAAAAAGAAATAAACCAAGAGGTAAACAACTTGCTGAATATTAAGCTGCAACAGAGCCAGCTTAGCAAGTATGTAGCAGCTCTTATCAAACGCCATGCTCATCTGTTTAATCAGGTTAAGACCTGGTCTAATCAATTGCAAGGTTTAAAAAGGCAGATTTCCGATCTTGTTTTATCATTTCAGGATGAAATAGACCGGCAAGTACTGGAACTGGTCTATAGCCTTAAAGAATTAGGAAGCCAACTTCGAGAGCTGGACAGCTTTATGCAGGAGCTGAAGGTCTTGTTAAACAAATTGCAAAGCTGGCCCAAAAGCCAGCAGCTTCAGTTTATGCTTACCTCTGCCAGATCCCTTGCCGGTACTTTGAACATGGACTATAGCAGCAGGTATTACCATATGCTGAAACAGCAAAAGCTGATCATGGATTTGCTGAACAAAAGCCAGCTAGAGGATAATATCCGCTTAGACCGGATAAAACGCCTGCGCCAGCAGATCCTGGAATATGTTTCCACTGACGGGGACCATTTGGACAGCTTTTATCAAATTCAGATTCAGTCCCGGGCTCTCCATTATACGGAACTTATCATTCTGCATATACAGTTGGGCAACTCTTCTCGAGTGCAGGAACTGCTCCAGGAATTTGCAGAATTTTATACTGCCTGGGGGGAATTGCTGGACCTCTTGCTTAGCCATCACAGCAATCCAGCCTTAATCCAACTGCCCGAATTATATAGACTCCAGCTTAGCCAGCCTGGCTACCTGGAAGAGCTATATTATGATCTTACTTCCACCTTCGCCTCCATAAATTCACTGGAACAGGAACTTGACAGGAGTCCTAAAGCAGACTTCAACTATCTCTGCCAGGAGCTGCAAAATCTTCTGCAAATATCGGCTCCCCTCTATCAAGCCATGGCCCAGGAGTGTTCCCGCCATAAATTGGAGCAGCTTACTAATCGTTTGCAAGTGATAAACCGGGGCTGGGAATCGTTGGATATTAGGATGAGGCTTATTGTCGAAGAGTACCAGCACAGTGCTGAATTAATCAAATATAATGAAAAAGCAGTGGCTTTACTGGATGGACATCTTATACTGCTGGATAATATCCGGCATGATTTGGAAAGGCTACTGACTCCACGTAATCTAACCCGAATATGGAAGGATTTTGATATCAGAGTAACTCATATCCCACTAACTCCAGGCCAAGTATTGCCTGCTCCATACTTATATCTTCTGGATAAGTACCATATCGCTACCAGGCTGGTTGAGGAGGCAGATAATACTATATTAGAGGCCCAGGGAGACATCTTCTTGATAAGGGTGGAGGATGAAAGCAGCGAAGAAATCCCTTATTTCATTGTCGGTCGGAAAGGATAGTGAAAAATGCATCTGGGTATCGATATGGGAACTTCATATACCAAAATCGCAGCCTTATCCCAGGGAGAGTGGTTGGATCTGGGCCAAGAATCCATTCCCAGTGTAGCTGCCTATGTACCTGCCACCGGCAAACTATATTTTGGCTGGCTGGCTCTACGCCTGGATGAACCAAGCATTGAGAAAGCCTTCTTTTTTAAACTGGATTTAAAACGCTATCCTCACTATTACCTGGGACCTTATAGTTTAAGCCAGGTAATAGAGAGTTTTTTTGCTTTTCTATACCATGAATATATAGCAAAACAATGCCCTGAGCTGCATTCTCTAACTCTAGCCGTACCCAACTATTTTGGATTAAAAGCCCGGCAAATACTGTTGGAAGGGGCCCGCCAGGTATTTGGCCTTAGAGAAATTTACCTGCTTCCGGAACCCTTAGCCGCCTTATTGGCTTACAACACTCTTAACCCCTCCTGTCCATTGGAAGGCAGCGTGCTCAGTATAGATATTGGAGGGGGAACCACTGATTTTAGTTTTTTGGATCTGGCCGGTCAGCGGCAGGAAATGATTTTGGAGTCCCAGTTCCAAATAGGCTATGATGCCTTTTCCGGTTCCGAGCTGGATCAAGGTATTATTCGTAATATTTTTTTCCCCCTTTACCACTTACAAAGCGGCCAGACTATACCGGAAAGATTTATCAGTGCCAAGGCATTAAATAGCTTTGAACGCCAGCTTTACCAGTACTGGCTGGTGGAAGCGGAGAAGCTCAAGCTGGAAATCAGCCAACGGGGATGGGCCGCCTTTCATTTGACTGATTTCTTTAGAGGCTTTTCCATCCATTCCCATATGGAACAAGATTCCTTTCTGGATTGTCTGGAACCCATATATAATCGGCTCCGTTTGTATTGCCAGGGAATCTTAAGGGACCGGGCCACTTCATTGGGATTAGCCGGCAGCCAGGGATGGAATCTGGATGCTATTTTGCTTCAGGGAGGAGCTTCCCAGTCCCCCCAGGTAG
Organism: Syntrophomonadaceae bacterium; assembly: GCA_012520725.1. Lineage (GTDB taxonomy): Bacteria > Bacillota > Syntrophomonadia > Syntrophomonadales > Syntrophomonadaceae > JAAYJK01. The sequence continues at coordinate 42,092 of JAAYNQ010000079.1, forward strand.
AAGAGATTATCCAGGAATGTTTTCCAGGCATACCGTTGACCAAAGCCAACTCAATTAACCTGGTGGCCCAGGGATTATGTTACTGGAAGGCCTATTCCCACCATCGCTTTAGTAATCTGAAAACTATATACCCTTTCGACTTCTACCAGGAAGTCTACGATATCAAGGAAGGACAAAGTTATCTGGCTCGAATCCCCTTTGATACCGCTAATCTGGAACTGGATGTAGATGGCCGTTACCCTATATTATCCCTGCTTCCTCCCTCAGAACTCAAGATAAAGGAAGAAAATTCATTTTCCCTGAAAATATTTGAAGTAGCTCAGGGAGAAGGTAACACCACCAGTGAACGCTTCCAGGGCATGGAAGCAGTTTTGGACCTGAACTGGCAAGGGAGCCATATTCCGCAGCATTTAAAAGTGTATTTAAATTTAGCTGAAAGCTGCCTGGAAGCGTCAAGTGAAGAACTGACCCTCACCAGGCGGGAAACAGATTTTTCACTTTTTCCTGATTGGCTCAATGGGCAGCTCAGATCCCTGGAAATACTTAAAAGCTATAAATACCTTAATCCACATCTTATTGAGGATTTGGAGGCTTGCCTGAAAAAGGCCGGAGAAGAAATGCAATTCCCTTATGAAAACCATGCTGAAATTGTGTATTATAAGCTATTATGCCTCTTGCAGATTTTGGATAGCCGGTAAATGGGATTTTTAATAATACCCGGCTCTCTGATGAAAAGGCTATATTGCATGGGTTTGAATGTATAAATTCCCTGGGTCGGCTTTCACATGGTAGACTTGTCTGCTTGTCCTGTGTTTCCATGCAGGGCTTGCCTCACGAAGAAAAGGGTAGTTAAAGCTTGTTGCCATGCTGCATAACGACTGCTGGATATAATGCATCCAAAGCAGTTGTTCTATGGTTTTTCGGGGAGAATCAAGTCGTCCCATCGTTAAACAGAAGTTTCAAAAGGAGTTGATAAATAATGATTAATACCTTTGCACTGCATCCAGCTGCATCAAAAAGTCTGATCGCTCGTGCCGTATGCCAGTTACCGGAGGTAAAACAGGCCTGGCAAAATGGTAAAATCTTTATCGGCCATGGCAGCACCAATGTGGCCGTAGCTCAGGAACTTTTAAACATAAAAATTGAACATCCGGAACAGTATATATCCGGGGTCATCTCCCAAGGGGTGGCCTGTGCCACTGAGCCCCAGGGGCGACTTAAGCCTTGGTGTATAGAACGAGGCCGGGTCCTGGATGTGGATTGGATTGAATTTGTAAACACATTTGAAGCCGGTGATATTTTTATTAAAGGCGCCAATGCCATCGATCCTGGCGGCAATGTGGGAATACTCCTGGGTGACCTGCAGGGAGGTACTATAGGCAAATCCATCGGTATCTTGAAGGCTCGGGGAATACAGATCATTGTTCCGGTGGGACTGGAGAAAATGATTCCTTCTTGCCTGGCAGCCCAAAAGTTGATGGGAATAGAAAAAAGTGCTGGAACATTGGGAATGAAAAGCGGATACATAACCCTGTCCGATGCCACTATCATAAGCGAAATAGAGAGTTTGAAGATATTGCTGGACTTAGACGCCATTCAGGTAGCAGCAGGAGGAGTGGGGGGCATGGAAGGGGCAGTTGTACTGGCAGTTAATTATAAAGATGAAGCCACTGAACAGGAACTTTTCAAGTTAATCAAAGGACTATCCCGGAAACAAAGGTTGAACATTAAACGAAAAAGCTGCCGGGACTGTGAGGATCCCTGCGTTATGCTTGATAATTAAGTTAAGAAAAAAGTGTTAAGTGCTCTTTACTTGCCGCGGAAACGGGAAAACCAGGATTTTGGTTTTCCCTCCTGTTCCGCTTTCCATAATTCCAAGAACTCGGATATGGTTTTTTCCCTTTCCTGATTGCGCTTATCCAATTTCTTCTCTATGCGTTCCATTCTCTCTTCCATTTTTCGGTTCTGTTCCAGCAAGGCTTGGTTTTGCTCAATAATTTTGGACGCTATATTAAGCACTTCGACCAATTCCAGCTGAGACGGGGCTCTGGTACTAGGTAGAGTGCTTTCAGCCGAAGAGCCTGCAGCCTCACTATTCTCCAGAGCCATCTTTATCGCGGTGGTATTCAATCCTTTTTCTTTAAGTTGAAGTACCAGGCGCAGGGTATCCACGTCCTTTTCGCTGTACAAGCGGTCACCCCGTTCATCCCGCTTAATCTTCAGGCGCAGGGTACTTTCCAGATAGCGCAGAGTATGTTGCTCAATTTTCAACATCTCTGATACTTCACCAATTTTATAAAATATCTCCTTCATCTGTAACCTTTCCCGCTTTCATTTCATAAATTGTTAGCAGGTAGGTCAATAAAGTATAATTCAGCTAAGATCGGTAGTTCAAGACTTAAAAGGAATTTATTAGATGCCCGATTTTCTGTCACCATTTATTAACTTAAGAAATAATCTGAGAATTAACTTTATTGTTCACCTGCGACTTTCCCTTCCAAATCTATATGCTCAGCTTTATATTTTTAGTATAAATAATGAGCAAGGCCGTCCTAAAAGGTCGGCTTTTTTTTTTGCCCGTGGGCTGGTCACCCCCCATGACCAGGGACACAAGCGAATGGGAAAATTGTTGTTTATGCCGGGCGGGCGGTCCAAGACCGCCCCTATAATATGCTGGGAGATATGAAAAAGAGGCCATCCTTTGAGGACAGCCTCCATTTATCAATTTAATAGTCTATCAGCTATTCCTAATAATCAAAAGCTTCGACAGGAATTTCCAGGGCTGAACGATCGCCCAATTCTACAATATCAGTCAAAACCCAGACATTGGGAACTACATTGAGCAGGTAGTACCTGGCCGACAAAACCTTGCCTAAATAGAAGTTGTAGTCGTAATGTTCAGGACCTACTTCCTTAGCTTTCTTATCAGCCAATATCGCCTGATCCAGTATGCAGCGACCGGCATATAGCTGAGATAAAGCAGTCAGAATTCGCCGTGAATACAAGGGCATCATGCTAAAGTCGCCTTTACCCAGGTATCCCTGCATAAGCTGCAGAGTCTTATTCATGGCTTTAAAGGCTTTTATAAATACTTCGAACTCCTGTTTGAGAGTATCGTTATCTTTGTTGGCTTCATAGAAGCTATACATTTCCTTCATAAAATTCTGGAAGGGAACCCCTTTACCCATGGTCATCTTGCGTCCGCAGAGGTCCAGGGACTGTATGAAGTTGGTACCTTCCCAGATGGAATAAATCTTCATATCCCGGGCAATTTGAGCCACCGGATATTCTTCACAATAACCATAGCCACCATAAACCTGAATAGCTTCAGCGCACAGCCACCAACCTTCATCACTGGGATAAGCCTTACATAGTGGGGTGGTTATTTCCACCAGCAGATTGGCTTCTTTTCTCTTCTCCGGATCAGGATCGTGTTCTCTTACATCGAAGGCAAAATAGGTCTTGTAGAGCATAGCTCTCATGGCTTCCACATGAGCCTTGCCCAACAACAGGGTTCTCCTAATATCCTCATGATTGATAATTGCTGTACGTCCTGCCTTGGGATTGGTGAGAAGTCTCCCCTGTATCCGTTCCTTAGCATAATCACGAGCATTATACATGGCATTGGCAATACAGGAAGCGGCCAAATGACCTGTCTCCATCCGGGCCATGTTCATCATCTGGAACATTTGAGCCATGCCTTCTCCTTTGCCTTCATTCTCCAGAGGATGCTTACCCAAAAGCCAGCCCCGGCAGGCATTATTCTCACCGAAACTCAAAGCTGCAGTACATGAACCATGTTGTCCCATCTTATGTTCGATGCCGGTAGTCTCTACATCATTAGGTTCCAGACTGCCGTCCTCGTTAACCCAGTATTTAGGGACTACAAACAACGAAATTCCACTAGTCCCTGGTCTTGCACCTTCTACCCGGGCCAAATAGAGGTGAATTATATTTTCGGTAAAATCATTATCCCCAAAGGTTATGAAAATTTTATTGCCTTTGATCTTAAATATCCGGGGATCTTCAGTGGGAAAAGCTTTAGCCAGGATATCCCCCACATCAGAACCCGCACTGGGTTCAGTAAGGCACATGGTACCGGACCAGGTACCATCCATCATTTTAGGCAGGAACATGGCTTTTAGCTTCTCATCGCCAAAACTCTGAATCAGGCCGGCAGCTCCGCTGGTTAGGATAATGGTAGGCAGAAAAGTGGGATTGGCAGCTCCTATCAATTCAAAGACGGTTGAATGCAATATATGGGGCAGAACCATGGCATCTTCAGAATCGTCTATGTTACTGGTTCCCCAGCCTTCTTGCTGCAGTTGATGGAATAAAGGCCCAAAGCTTGGTGAACAGGTTACCTTACCGTTTTCAAACTTAACCGGGTTTTCTTCCCCATCGGTATTGCTTGGTTCGACAACTTCTTTACACATTTTTAAAATCGGAGCCATAAATGATTTAACGTCTTCTTTGGAATAATAATCAGCAAATTTGGGATAGGAAAATATTTCCTCGGTAGGAAGCCATTCCTGCAGAATGAATTCCAAATCCCTGGTATTTAGATACGCAAAATTAGCAGCCATTTTAATAAACCCCCTCCAATATAACGGCAATCCACTAATTACTTCCAGTATCACCCCTTATTAATACCGGCAGCACAGTAGATGCCCCCTCTGAATCAACTACATAATAATCCCCCTAATATCGTTGATAAACTTTTGGCAACCACCCCCCTGATCCTACACAGGCCCGCGACAATGGAATTGTTTTCTTTTTTGTCTACCCATTGGCTGCAGATATTTCTACACTGATCGATGTAGAAATGTGTCCATATATGGCTGTCAAATAAATTTTTTTGGATATTCTCTATATTCTAACCCTATCCGCATTAATCCTCTTTTCAGGCTGAAGTTTAAATTTTCAAAATTGTCGGCCCAGGATTACTTATTGCTTGAAAAATACGCTTAGCATCCTAAGTTGTAATACATACTAAATCATCTCCGGCCTGTATAAGCTGATAGTATTCTTCTCAAGCAAGCAGCTTTCTGAGGCTTAAGAAAATAATCACAATATAGACAGGATTTTGGCCTCAGATGTTGAATTTATTCACTGATGTTTTTAACTCTCATAAATAACGACGAAGGGAGTGAAAAAGCGCTTTTTAGATTATGGGGGGAATATAGTATTTGGGGGAGGAAATTATGGCTGACGTAAAAGAAGTAAAAATATCGGGACATATACAGGAGACGGTAGCTAACCCATCGGCACTGGGTCTATTGGGTTTAGCCATGGTCACCCTGGTAGCTTCATCGCAAAAGTTGGGAATAACGGACGGTACCATGTATATTATACCCTGGGCTCTGTTTTTAGGAGCTATTGCCCAGTTTGTGGCAGGTATTTATGACTTTAAGCACAACAATACTTTTGGCGCTACTGCTTTCTGCGGTTATGGTTTTTTCTGGTTTGCCGTGGCTACCACCTGGATGATGTCCAACGGAACTATAGGCGCTGCTGATGGAATAAGCGGGGATATTCACCAGCTGGGCTTTGCTTTTCTGGGTTATTTCATTTTCACGGTTTATATGACCATAGGAGCTATGGGAGCCAACAAGGTTCTCTTTATAATCTTTTTCTTAATCGATTTACTTTTCCTGGGTCTTTTTATGAGTACCCTGGGGTGGGGCGGAGAAGCCTGGCACGAACTGGCCGCTTACTCTGAATTCGGTATTGCCATTATGTCTTTCTATGGTTCGGCTGCTAATGTATTGAATAGCCATTATGGCTATACCGTTTTACCGCTTGGAGCCCCTTTTGGATCCTGGCACAAAAAAGCCCAGGCTTTGAAGAAATAAACTAAAAACCAGGAGGAGTTTAGATACCATTCAGGATTAGGATTTACCTGGAAAATTAGATTATTGCTCCGTGGTTCATTAAATAGAGCAAAGGAATTTATGAACCAACGGAAGAGGATTATACAATTTAGAGGGGCTGTTCCCAGACAGCCCCTCTATCTTTATTATCTACTTACTTTTCCTCCAGTAGTTTTTGTAAACGCAGAACTTCCAGTTGTAATAACTGCTTATCCTTTTCCAGTTTAGCAATTTTTTCCTCCGGGGTCATTATATTGTCGCTCTTGTTAATAGCCCGGTCATAATAATCATCCAGTATACTCTTACCATAACCTACTCCGGGCACCGCCCATCTGCCGTCCAAATCACTCCAGTTTTGAGCAATTCCCCGGGTAACCAGAACAAAACGGGGATCAAGGAGTTTTTTGCCCGCTGGTAGAGGTGATTTGCTGGCATAGGCATAGAGATGCTGAATATGAGCCTCTACTCCATCAGCCGGGGTTTTAAAAATAGCCCCGTGTACCCCTTCAGTAAACCATACCCGACTGGGATCAGCGCCTCTCAGGTCTTCATTGCCAGTAGCGGCCTGACCGGTGGCACTCAATCCACAGTAGTTGTTTTGATAAGCCTGTACCAATCCTCCGTATTTCCACCATCCGGTTTCCTTTGCCGCCTGGCAGAAGGCCACATCGCCTCTGATGCCGTAGTCCTGTCCTATCTGCAGGTATAATTCCGGCAACTCGGCCGGGGCCGAAGGATTATTGGCCAGCATCAGTTCCTGTAAAGCCTGGGCACTAATCATAGATTCACCCATTATGGAAAGTTTGCCGTCGGCAGGTATAGTGATCAGTCCCTCATCTTCATGGTTTTCCAAGACTGGATTAGTAATCAATACGTGCCGGTTCACCCCGTCCCAGTCTACCTTCATCCCTAATTCTTCAGTAACGAAGCGAACGGGAACCATGGTACGGTCGTTGATTATAACGGGATCCACATCGCTATGTATTTCCCGGCCATTAATAAATATCTTGATAATTTGCTGGGCTTCAGTAGATATAGCACCTATAAAACTAGTCCCTATAAAGATAGTCGTCAATAATAATACGCATAAAACACCCGTGGTTTTTGTTAATTTTGGCAATTACTGCACCTCCAGAATTTATAGTTTTAATATAAATTCCAGCCGTGCAGCCTAAATTCCTGCTGATTCATAGCAAGGAATTATGTGATATGGATATTTTGCGCCATATCCGTCGAGAAATCACCTATCTTGACCGATTATAAAGCTAGCCGCAGGATAGTATATCCTGAGTAGAAGAATGAGTTGTTTAATAGCTGTTATTAAAACCCCTATTCTATTCAAGTCATTAATTATTTTGTCGATGGCGAATGTTACATAAGAACAAATAAAGCTATCGCTTCTTACATAATTCGGGTATAAAACAAATAATTATTGTAGCTTGCCGTCTCATAAGAAGACAAGTTTTTCTCAGCATATGGTGTATCTTATTTATACGATACATTTACTGTCATTATTTTTTCTTTCATGAGGAGGTGCAAGATCATGTCATTAAAAGGAATTAACTATATTATAGTCACTATTCTCCTTAGTTTTTCTATCATCACTTATTCATTTAGCCATTCACCCCTAAGTGCAGAAAACCGGCTAGAACTAGTATATATCCTTATTTTAATCCTACTGGCCTTGCTCATTCTAATACTTCTTAATCACTTGCAGTTGCAAGAGGGTAAATGTAAATCAGATAAATTAATCAAGAAATCAATCATTTCATCCGGGCCTTATAATTCCCAGGACAGCATATTCGATATTTTACGGCTTGGACTGGACCAAATACCGGACAGTATCATCATTTTAAACCCTAGCCGCCAGGTCATTTATCACAACCACAGTGCAGCTGATTTATTCGGTTTAAAACAGAATATGCCATATACGGGCCATTTGGTGGAAGAAGCCTTTAACTTTGACGAGAAACAAATCCGTATCATGGAGCAGGTATTATCCAAGGGTAAAAGGGAGGAAGATCGTCAAATACTCTGCATCGACGGTGAAATGCGCCACTATTTGCACCTTATTTCACCCATTTCTGAAAGTGCTCTCCTTAAGGGTTTGTTGATATACTCCCGGGACATTTCCTCGTTAATCCGGAGCCAGCAGGAATGCCAAGCTGCCAAAACGGCAAAAAATCAATTCCTGGCCAACATAAGCCATGAGCTGAGAACCCCTCTGATAGGTATACTGGGAGCGGTAGAGCTACTGGAACGCTATGCAGATCACGATTCTGAATGGGAGAATATCCGCATCATAAACCAATGTGGAGAAAAGTTGCTGCAAATAATCGACCAAATGATTGCTGGCTCCAGGGTGGAACTGGAGGCTGGAGAAGGCCTGCTGACAGAATGCAATGTAAAAGAGCTGTTTAATGAAGCCCTGAACTCTATATACCCTTCTTTACAGGAAAAGGGGCTGGGTATGGATTCTTATATTGATCCTGATTTACCTGATCATCTGATGCTGGATGAGTTTAAACTGCAACAGGTGCTCACCAACATGCTGAGCAATGCAGTTAAGTTTACCCTGCAAGGAGGTATTTATTGTCGCTTGGAATTTGAACGGAATGATAGCCTTTCATGGATTAGTATATCCATAAGTGACACCGGAATTGGAATAGGTGAGGAAGAGTTGAATAAAATATTATCTCCTTTTTCCCAGGCCGATGATTCAGCCTCCCGGCAGTACCAGGGTACCGGATTAGGTTTATATTTGTGTCGAAAGCTGGTGGAGGAGATGAAGGGCCAGTTGCGAATTGAAAGCCAGGTCGGTCAGGGCTCAACCTTCCAGGTTAAAGTCCCGGTACTGATCATAGATCAAAGCCATATCCCGGCAGTTACTACCCGACCCAGCCCTCTTCAGGAAGATCAACTGTCCTTAGGTTTTAATCCTTTAAGAGTTTTAGTAGTTGATGACAATCACTTAACCCTGAATATAGTAAGTCAAATACTACACAACTACGGCTTCCATACTGAGGTGGCCACTAATGGTATGGAGGTACTGGATTTGCTGGGTCAGGATAGCTTTGATCTGATCCTCATGGACATGCAGATGCCTTTAATGGATGGTTACCAAACCACCATCAATATACGAGCTCAAAGCCAGTTTCAATCCATACCCATAATAGCTATGACCGCCAATTCAACCCCCAATGCCCGGGAAAAATGCCTTAGCAGCGGCTGCGATGCCTATATTGCCAAACCCTTTAAAGCAGAAGAACTAATGAGCGAAATTGCCAATTGTATTAAGAATAATACTCCGAAACCCCCTGGTGAGGTGGAAAATAAGCTTATAGCAGAGCTTCTTCCAGAATACCTGGATTCTCTGTATGAATCCATTCAGGAGCTGGAGACAGCCGTTAAAAACAATGACATTCAGGAAGTAAAGAACATCAGCCATGACATAAAAGGCAGTGCAGGATTATATGGATTTCACGAAATATCCCGCACCGCTGCCATGATTGAACAGGCTGCGGGTGAAAATAAATCCCAGGCTATTAGCAGTTCATTTACCCAATTATGTGCCCTGTATAAGAAACTGGGGGCTTAATGAGCCCCCCGGCTTTTTTCGGCCTTGGCTTATTTCAGGCCGGCGTTAGCTGCTATCTCTTTTATCTGTCTGGATTTGTTCATGGTATAAAGATGTATTCCCGGCACTTTGTTCTTTATCAAGTCTTCCACCTGCCGACTGGCATACTCTATTCCGGCTTTTTCCATGTCATCCGGTCGGGTATCGTATTTATCCAACAACTGCAGTAAGGCAGGGGGTATGGAAGCACCCGACAAAGCCAACATACGCTTAATCTGTTTAGCGTTCAAAACTGGCATAATACCAGGAACTATTGGACAATTAATTCCAATCTGTAAGCCCCGGTCGATGAAGTCGTAAAATTTCCGATTATCAAAGAAAAACTGGGTAACCAGAACATCCACTCCAGCGTCTACTTTTTGTTTTAGATATAGCAAATCCTCTTTTAATTTTTCACACTCCGGATGCCCTTCTGGATAGGCGGCAGCAGCGATGCCAAAATCGGCTTTCTTCCTGGCGTCTTCAATCAGTTCAAAGGCGTAGTGATATTCTCGCTTAATGGAATCTATGCCCTCCTCATCCAAGGGCAAATCACCCCGTAAGGCCATTATGTTTCTAATTCCCCTATCCCACAGAATTTCCAATATGGAGTCTACTTCCTGCCGGCTGTGGGCCATACAGGTTAGATGAGCCAGAGTTTCGATACCATAATCTTTTTTGATGCTGGAGGCAATATCTACCGTTCTATCCCTGGTACTGCCTCCAGCCCCATAGGTTACACTAATAAAATCCATCTTCAAGTCTCTAAGCTCTTCAATGGTTTCAAATATAGTTTCAACCGGATAGCTGGCCCGGGGTGGGAAAATTTCCAGTGAGAGTACTGGTTTTTGAGACATTTTATAAAACTCAATTATTTTCATTGCAAGCCCATCCCCCCTTTACCTAAATTATATAAATGAATAGACTATATATTACTACATATTCTTAATCAACTCATCGGCGAACTGGGAGCACTTTACTTCGGTAGCTCCTTCCATAAGCCGGGCGAAATCATAAGTTACTATCTTACTGGCGATAGTCTTTTCCATGGACTTTATAATTAAATCAGCAGCTTCATGCCATTGCAGGTGTTGAAGCATCATTACCCCGGAGAGTATGACCGAAGATGGGTTAACTTTATCCAGACCTGCATATTTGGGAGCAGTTCCATGGGTGGCTTCAAATATGGCATGTCCAGTATCATAATTTATGTTGGCACCAGGAGCAATCCCTATCCCACCTACCTGGGCGGCTAAGGCATCGGAGGCATAATCTCCATTTAGGTTTAAAGTAGCTACTACGTCAAATTCGGTAGGACGGGTCAAGACCTGCTGTAGAAATATATCGGCAATAGCATCCTTAATGATAACTTTGCCTTCCACCACAGCCTGAGCCTGGGCAGCATCGGCAGCTGCTTCCCCTTCTTTTTCCTTTATACGGTCATATTGATCCCAGGTAAAAGTCTTATCGGCAAATTCCCTTTCTGCCAGCTCATAACCCCATTGTTTAAAAGCACCTTCAGTATATTTCATAATATTACCCTTGTGGACCAGGGTAACACTCCGTCGGCCTTCGTCAATGGCATATTGAATAGCCGCCCGGATCAGCCTCTTACTCCCTTCCTCAGATACCGGTTTAATTCCGATCCCTGAGGTTTGGGGAAACCTTATTTTATTCACTCCCAGCTTATTCTGTAGAAAAGCAATGATTTCCTGGGCTTCCTGGGAATCATGGGAATACTCTATACCGGCATAAATATCTTCCGTATTTTCCCGGAAAATAACCATATCCACATCTTCAGGTCTTTTAACCGGTGAAGGTACTCCCTCAAAATACCTGACCGGCCTTAAACACACGTATAGATCCAGTTCTTGTCTTAAGGCCACGTTTAAGGAACGAATACCACCACCTATAGGAGTAGTCAGAGGTCCTTTAATGGCAATAATATATTCCCGGATAGCATCCAGAGTGGCTGAAGGAAGCCATTCTCCGGTCAGTTTAAAGGCCTTCTCGCCGGCCAGTACCTCGTGCCACACTATTGATTTTTTTCCTCCATAGGCTTTTTCTACTGCTTTATCCAGTACTCTATAGGCCGCAGCCCAAATGTCGGGGCCGGTTCCATCCCCTTCTATAAAAGGTATAATAGGATGATCCGGAACCTGCAAAACCCCATGGGTGACAATAATTTTTTCTCCCGGGAGAGTATTCTGATTAGTCATAAGCACAACTCCTCCTATAGTATTTTGGTAGTAATTTTTGAACCCCGGCGACCATTGCAGGGGCGGTCTTTGACCGCCCGCCATGAGCCAGGGTGTATTATGTATCGCCCCCAGGCGGGAGAGACAGTCCGAAAACTATCGAAAAGTAGCAGCTCGACCTCCAAAGTGGATGATGGTGGACTTATTTCAGGGCCAAAAAGCAAGCTCCAGCCCTAAAAATGGCAAATAATCGGCATAATGTGGGGCGATTACAAACCTAATCCATAGTTTTCGGACTGTCTCGGGCGAGCACAGCTCGCCCCAACAACCCTCACCGGTATCCTTTATCAGACCCCAGCGGGCGAGCTCAGCTCGCCCCAACAACTTGCTACCTTAATCAAGATTAAAAGTACCATACTTCTTAAAATGTTCCACCAGACCGCCTTCGGATAATATTTTCAGCATTACTGGCGGTAATGGAGTTATGGCAATTTGCTCCCCTTTGGTCTTATTGTATAGAATACCTTCCTTGAGGTTGACCTCCAATTCATCTCCCTCATCTATACGATCAGTATCACACTCAATCAAAGGTAAGCCGGTGTTAATACAGTTGCGATAAAAAATACGGGCAAAGGATTTGGCTATTACTGCACTGATATCGGCATTAATTATGGCTAAAGGAGCTTGCTCCCTGGATGAACCACAGCCAAAATTCTTCCCGGCTACAATGAAATCCCCTGGTTTAATCCGAGAGTAAAACTCCGGATCCAAATCCTCCATCACATGTTTAGCCAATTCCCTCATATCCAAGGTTTTGAACTTATAGCGACCTGATATTATATAGTCGGTATTGACATCATCACCAAATTTGTGAACACTACCCTGCATACTCTAACTGCCCCTCCTCTAACTCAAAAATTCCCGGGGATCGCTTATCTTTCCGGTTAAGACTGAAGCTGCCACCGTCGCAGGCGATCCTAAATATACAAAAGCCTTGTTATTGCCCATTCTTCCTTTGAAATTCCGGTTGGCAGTTGAGATCACGTTTTCTCCATCGGACGGAACTCCATTATGGGTGCCCACACAAGGCCCGCAACCCGGAGTGACTACTGCCGCACCCGCTTCTACGTAGGTCTGGATCAAACCTTCCTGCAAGGCTTGCAGCATAACCTGCCGGGAAGCCGGAGCAACAATCAGTCGAGTATTCCGGTCTATTTTTCTGCCTTTTAATATTTGGGCTCCTATCCGCAGATCTTCTATACGTCCATTGGTACAGGTGCCTATAAAGCCCTGCTGAATAGGGGTTCCTGCCACCTCGCTGATAGGGGACACATTGTCTACTGTATGAGGCTTTGCTACCTGGGGCTCCAGCCGGGAAACATCGTATTCCAAAACCTTTGCATATACAGCATCCGGATCTGCTTTAACCGGCTCAAAGTCCCTAACACTATGCTCTTTAACCCAGGCTATGGTTTTATCATCGGCCTCCATTAGGCCGCACTTGGCACCCATTTCAATAGCCATATTGCTGATAGTAAACCTGGCTTCGACAGATAGGTCAGCAATAGCCGGGCCAGTGTATTCGGCTGCCATATAAGTGGCTCCATCAGCAGTAATATCGCCTATTAAATATAGAATGAGATCTTTAGAGTAAACTCCCGGGGGCAGAGTTCCATTTAATACGAATTTTATAGTTTCCGGTACCTTAAACCACAACTTGCCTGATATAATTCCTGCTGCCAGATCGGTTGACCCTACTCCGGTAGAAAATACATTAATGGCACCATAGGTACAGGTATGGGAATCAGCCCCAATAACCAAATCCCCCGGTACTACATGGCCTTGTTCTGGAACTAACTGATGACACACTCCATCACCAATATCGTAAAAATTTATTCCCTGTTGGCCGGCAAAGGCCCTCATCTGCTGATGCAGGGCTGAAACCCCTTCCAGGGGGCTGGGAGCACTGTGGTCTATTACCATGGCTACCCGCTTGGGATCAAAGACTTTATTGGCTTTCATTTCATTAAAGGCCTGTATAGCCAATCCCGAGGTTCCATCCTGGCCCATAGTGAAATCCAGGTCAGCAATGACAATATCGTTAGCTCTGGCATCTCTTTTGCTTTTATTGGAGAGTATCTTTTCTGCAATGGTTTTTCCCACTTAACTGTCCCCTCTTTCCCTCTTGTACTCTTCAAATATATAAACCAATTCTTTATCAAACAAGGAGCGTTTAAGATCAATGGCCAGCTGACGCACCTTAGTCAATATTTGCTCTGAATCTTCATGGGACAATTCCATCCCGTACTCATGCAGGAATTTGGCACGGATAGCAGCTGAACCAGAATGTTTACCTATAACTATTTGTCTTTCCAGGCCTACTTCCTCGGGGGTAAATACTTCATAAGTTAAGGGGTTCTTCAACACCCCGTCCCCATGAATCCCTGATTCGTGGGCAAAGATGTTGCTGCCGACTATAGGTTTATTAACCGGCAGTTCTCTTCCTGAGGCTTTGGCTACATATTCAGCTACTTCCCTGAACAGGGTGGTATCATATTTTACCGGCATGTTCATCAAATACTTTATTACCATGATCATTTCCTGCAGGCAAGTGTTACCAGCTCTTTCCCCTAACCCATTGACCGTGACTCCCACGTAATTAGCCCCCGCTTGGATTCCAGCCAGAGCATTGGCGGTGGCCATACCAAAATCATTGTGGGTATGCATCTCTATATCCAAACCAGTGACATCCTTGAGAGTTTTTATATAACGGTAGGTATTTAATGGGGTCAGGGTTCCTACCGTATCGCAAAAACGAAGTCGATCAGCACCAGCATGCTTGGCTATCAGGGCAAATTCGGTAAGAAATTCCATGCGCGAACGAGAAGCATCTTCTGCATTGACTGAAACATATAAACCCTTGTCTTTAGCAAATTTTACTGCATCCGACATCCGTTTTAAAACATCTTCGTGGGTGGTCTGTAATTTATGCTGTATATGAATGTCAGAGGTTGAAATAGATATAGCTACCGCATCCACCCCACAGCAGATAGACTGCTCCAGGTCGGATATTACGGCCCGGTTCCAGGCCATTATACTAGCTTTGAGGCCAGAATCAACTATCTGTTTGATGCACTCTTTTTCAAATCCTCCCATAACCGGTATCCCGGCCTCTATCTGGTCAACCCCTATCTGGTCCAGGTATTTAGCAATTCTTACCTTTTCCGCATTGGCGAAAACTACTCCAGCCGTTTGTTCCCCATCCCGCAGGGTGGTATCAACTATATTTATCTTGGCTCCTTCTTGATTAAACCAGTCTTTATTTAACCACTCAAAACTCATATACCAGACTCCTTTCCTTAAAAGGTCTATAAAATAAATTCATAATTCCATCACAGTAACATAAACTCCACAGCTTTGCGATTTGAAACATAATTCTAATGGCCGCCTGGCCTAAAACAAGCTGGCCATAGAACAATTAGCGGGCTTAAGATATTTAAGCCCTTGCTAATAGGAAGGCAAAACTGCCGGTATTTCCAAGGTCTCCTTATCCTATTTTCCCCATTGGTGAACATTGCGCCCAAACAAGTGCAAGATGGAATAAAGCTCTGATTGTTCTCTGCTGAGCAGAATGGGCCATTGATAGCTTAGCTATTTAGTTTTCGGGCTAGAATTTGGTTGACCAGGGCTGGATTAGCCTGTCCCCGGGTGGCCTGCATTACCTGCCCTACTAAAAATCCGGTAGCTTTTTTCTTACCATTGCGATAATCCTCAACTGCCCCTGGATTGTTGGCAATAACCTCCAGGATTATCTTTTCCAGGGTAGCCTCATCCGATATCTGCTCCATTCCCCTTTCTTTAATAATTGCTTCTGGAGAAGACCCGGTATCGAACATGACCTGGAATACCTCTTTAGCCATTTTTCCACTAATCCGGCCTTGATCTATCAAGTTCAACATCTCCGCCATATGGGCAGGTCTAATCCGGCATTGGCCAATATCCAGGTTCTTTTGGTTCAAAAGCTTGCTCATCTCCCCCATCATCCAATTTGCTATAATTTTGCCATCATGATAGTAGTGAGTGCATTCATCGAAAAAGGCCAGCAGATCAGGGCTTAGGGTTAGTAAGCCGGCATCATAAGCAGAAAGACCAAACTGATCCATTATTCGCTCCCTGGCTTGTTCCGGCATCTCCGGCATACTCAGCCTGAGATCATTTACCCATTCCCGGCTGATCCGCAGTGGGGGCAGATCAGGGTCAGGGAAATAACGGTAATCATGAGCTTCTTCTTTGGAGCGCATGGACCGGGTAATCTGTTGGTCTTCTTCCCAGGTGCGGGTTTCCTGAATTAATTCCTCCCCATCTTCAATGGCTTCTATATGTCTCTGAACTTCAAAATCAATGGCTTTTTCTACAGCTCTAAATGAGTTCAGATTCTTGATTTCGGTTCGGGTACCCAAGGTCTTCTGCCCGTAAGGACGCACTGATACATTGGCATCACATCTTAAGGACCCCTCTTCCATTTTACAATCTGAAACCCCGGCAAATAATAACAGAGAACGAAGTTTTTCCATATAAGCCCTGGCTTCTTTGGAACTGCGTAGGTCAGGCTCTGATACAATTTCCAACAGGGGTACTCCTGAACGGTTCAAATCCACCAGGGAAAAGGGGGTTGAGCTGATGGTTCCCTGATGAACCAGCTTGCCCGCATCCTCTTCCAGGTGAGCACGGGTTATACCGATTCGTTTCTTAACCCCATCAACCTCAATATCCAAATAGCCTTTTTTACATATAGGCAAATCAAACTGTGAAATCTGATAAGCCTTGGGTAGGTCGGGATAGAAATAGTTCTTGCGATCAAATTTACAATAATCAGCTATTTCACAGTTTAAAGCCAAACCAGCTTTAATAGCATATTCCACCACCTGCTGATTGAGAACCGGCAGCATACCAGGGAAACCGGAACATATAGGACATACATTGGTGTTAGGTTCAGCTCCGAACTCATTGGAACAAGAACAGAATATTTTACTCCTGGTTTTAAGTTCTACATGTATTTCTAGGCCGATGACAGTCTCAAAATTCATATTAATTCACCCCCGAGATCCGGTTTTGCTTGGTGGTAGTCGCTATGTTGTTCAAAGGCATAGGCAGCTCTGAGCAAGGTACCCTCATCAAAGGCTCTCCCAATCAATTGCAAGCCTACCGGCATACCCTCCAGGAATCCACAAGGTATAGACATTCCCGGTAAACCGGCCATATTAACCGGTACCGTCAATATGTCATTCATGTACAGAGTGAGAGGATCCCCTACCTGTTCACCCAATTTAAATGCTGTGGTAGGAGTTGTCGGAGCAACTATTAAATCAAATTTAGCAAAAACATTATCAAAATCCTCTTTTATCAGCCTTCTCACCTTTAAGGCCTTAAGGTAATAGGCATCATAGTAGCCTGAACTGAGAGCATAGGTTCCCAACATAATCCGCATTTTAACTTCATCCCCAAAACCCTCGGCCCGAGTCGAGGAGAACATCCCAACCACGTTTTCAGCTTGGAAATCCCTGAAGCCATATCTTACTCCATCAAAGCGGGCCAGGTTGGCACTAGCTTCAGCCGGAGCTACCAGATAGTAGGTAGGCAAAGCATACTCGGAATGGGGAAGGGATACTTCCTCGACTATAGCTCCCAATTCCTCATATTTAAGCAGGGCCTGTTTAACCGTGTCTTTGACTCCGCTATCTATTCCCTTCTGGAAATACTCCCGAGGATAGGCTATTTTTAGGTCTTTAACATCATCTTTTAAGAAGGAGGTAAAATCAGGCTTTTCTAGCTCCACACAGGTTGAATCCAGTGGATCCTTGCCAGCAATTATGTTTAATACCTGGGCACAATCTCCTACTTCCCGGCTGAACACTCCCACTTGATCCAGGGAAGAAGCATAGGCTACCACCCCGTAGCGGGATACCCGGCCATAAGTAGGCTTAAACCCTATTACCCCGCAGTAGGAAGCAGGCTGCCGGGTAGAACCACCGGTATCAGTACCCAACGCAAAGGGAAGTTCGCGTGCTGCCACTGCCGCCGCTGATCCACCGGAAGAGCCTCCCGGCACTCGGGTCAAATCCCAGGGATTGCGGGTGGGAAAAAAGGCAGATTGCTCGGTAGATGATCCCATGGCGAACTCATCGAGATTGAGCTTACCAAGCAAGATTCCCCCCGCTGCTTTTAAGCGGGCTGCTACCGTAGCATCATAGAAAGGCACAAAATTCTCCAACATCCTGGAGGCACAGGTAGTCTTCATCCCCTGGGAACATATGAGGTCTTTCAAACCATAGGGTATTCCATCCAGGCCAGAATAAGCCCCCCGGGCATCACACTGCTGAGCCTGGTTTATAGCTCCTTCTTCATCCAGGGTGATAAAGGCCTTGATTTTTTCCTCCACCTCATGGATACGCCCCAACACCGATTTAGTGATATCGGTGGCAGATGCCTCCCCTTTATGTAATACTTGCTGAAGCTCACGCAGGGTTAATTCATACAATTCCAATGATAGCCCCCCTTAAATAATTTTTGGAACCTTGTATTGTCCTGCTTCCACCAGAGGAGCATTGGCTAAAATTTCTTCCCTATTAGAAGCTGGCTTAACCTGATCTTCGCGAAAAACATTGAACACCGGCAGTATGTGATCCAGGGGTTCTACTCCTTCGGTATCCAATTGGTTAAGTTTATCAACATATTGTAATACTGAACCCATGTGGCGAGCATATTTTTCTTTTTCATTCTCTTTAAGCTGCAAGCGAGCTAAAACTGCTACGTGTTCAACTTCCTTTATGCTAATAGTCATGGCATTACCTCCTGTTTTACCCATGTGAAATATTATATCAAAAAGCCGGCGGCTTAACTAAATATTTTAATATAAGTGGAAGATAGTTAAAAAATAACTCCTTTAGCAGAAAAAATCTGAATTGCTAGTAGGAATTGACATAAATATAAATCCTGTTTTGGAGAAATTCATATCTTGTAGAATCCTCTTAAATGCTCTGCTGCCACTGGGCTAATTGCTTCAAGAACTCCTCTTCATCCAGGATTTTTATTTCCAGCCCCAGAGCTTTGTCATATTTGCTGCCAGGGCTTTCTCCCAGCACCACATAATCAGTTTTTTTGCTCACACTGCTACTGACTTTGCCACCAAGTTTTTCTATTGCCTCAGACGCCTGCTGGCGGCTCATAGCCTGCAAAGTGCCAGTAAGAACAAAAGTCTTGTTAAGCAGTGGCATTTCCCGGGTTAATGCTTTGGGCTCACTCATGTTAACCCCCTGCTCCTGAAGCAGGGCAATTGTTTCCCGGTTACGGGGCTCGGCAAAAAATTTCACTATGCTGTCGGCCATAATGGGTCCTATTTCAGGTATTTGTGCCAACTGCTCTTCACTCACCGCAAAGAAGTCCTCAATATGACTTAAGTTCTGGGTCAGCAACCGGGCGCTTCTGGCTCCTATATGTCTGATCCCCAAAGCGGTGAGCAGGCGATGCAAAGGTTGCTTTTTGCTCTTTTCGATAGCCTGCAGTAAATTTTGGGCTGATTTTTTTCCCATTCTATCCAGGGCTGCTACTGCTTCCAGATCCAGTTTATACAGGTCAGCTATCTGACTGACCATCCCTCTATTTACCAGTTGTTCTACTATAGCAGGCCCCAATCCTTCTATATCCATGGCTCCTCTGGAGGCAAAAAATACTATACTTTCCTTTAAGCGGGCCGGACAGCTAATACTCTCACAGCGCCATGCCACCTCACCATCCAGCCTGACCAGTGTACTACCGCAGGCGGGACATCTATCAGGCGGCAGAATATTCTCCTCCTGTCCGGACCGGTAGTGGGGCAATGATTTGATTATCTCCGGTATAATATCACCAGCCTTGTGGATTAAAACCCGGTCCCCAATGCGAATATCCTTTTCTGCCACCAGGTCAAAATTATGCATACTAGCCCTACTGACAGTGGTTCCAGCAATAAATACTGGTTCCAGGATAGCAGTAGGAACTATTATCCCGGTTCGGCCTACATTTACTTCTACCTCCAGCACCCGGGTCTCAGCCTCTTCAGCCGGAAACTTGTAAGCCACCGCCCAGCGGGGACTGCGTACCGTCTGTCCTATCTTTTGCCTCCCGGCATAGGGATTCAACTTAACTACCACTCCGTCAATCTCGTAAGGCAAACTGTGCCTCTCCTCAACCCAGGTCTCAATATACTGAATAACCTCTTCTATGTCTTGACAGTATTTAGCCTGGGGGTTGACCTTAAAACCTGCTTCCTTAAGGAACTGCAAAGCCTCTTGCTGGCTAAAAATATCTTTTCCTTCCAGGTGCATAATATCATAAATAAATGAATCCAGGGCTCGCCCAGCGGTGATTTTAGGATTAAGTTGTCTTAAAGACCCGGCCGCTGCATTACGAGGATTGGCAAATAGCTTTTCCCCTTTTTCCTCCTTTTCCTTATTGAGGCGCAGGAATTCTCTTTTGGGCATAAATATTTCGCCCCGCACTTCCACCCGGGGTAGCTCTTTATTTAATCTTAAAGGAACGCTTTTTATGGTTCTTATGTTGGAGGTAACATCTTCTCCTACCATACCATCACCTCGAGTAGCCGCGTTAATCAAAACCCCTTGCTCATACACCAGGGCAATAGAAACCCCGTCTATTTTGAGTTCTGCCATATAAGTAAGCTCACCCAGTTCTTTCCTTAATCGCTGATCAAAAGACTTAAGATCCTGATAAGAAAAAGCATTATCCAGACTCAGCAAGGGCAGCCGGTGGGTAACACTGCCAAAGATGGGCCGGGGCTGACCGCCTACTCTCTGGGTTGGCGAATCACTGCTTAAGAGTTCCGGGTAGCTTTCTTCCAGTTGCCTGAGTTCCATCATCAAACCATCGTATTCAGCATCACTTATAAGGGGATCATCCAACACATAATAATGGTATTCATGCTTTCTGATTTCTTCTCTTAATTTTTCTACCTTTTCTTCAGGCCGTTTCATCTTTGCTCCTCGCTTTTTCCGCAATTCAATAACTTATTTCCTCAGGCCCACCCCTGCGAAACTGCTTCTACTAAGATATCTTCTCCAATGGTGCTATATCTAAACGAAGCATTCTAATTCCAGCTCGCTCAAAATCTATTACTGCAATCTGTTCATTCTCAATCATGCTGGTGATAATTCCCACTCCAAATTTCTTATGCCGCACCTTGTCCCCCTGATAGAAGGTATAGGACTTCACCACTTCTTGTTCCGGGACTTCCAGCAGTTCTCGTGGTATTTCCTGCAAGAAACGGGAGGCCGGGTTATTACGCTCATAACCGTAAAGAAGACGGGAAACCGCATTGGTTAAGAACAAACGATCCCGAGCCCTGGTTATACCCACATAACATAAACGCCTTTCCTCCTCCATCTCCTCCGGGGTCTCACTCCGGTAGGAAGGGAAGACTCCTTCTTCCATCCCGCTTATAAATACTACTGGAAATTCCAGCCCTTTGGCTCCATGCAGGGTCATTAGACAAACCGAATCAGAATAATTAATATCATCGCTGTCCTGTACCAGGGCTATTTCAGCCAGAAAGTCCTCCAATCCTCCCCCGCCTGAATGGTCAAATTCTAGCGCCAGGGATCTCAATTCCTGCAGGTTTTCAATTCTAGCCTGAGCATCGGAGGGATTGCTTTTTAGCAGTTCCTCGGTATAAGCAGTCATAGCCAATACCTGTTCCAGGATTTCTACTACCGGTGCTCCTGACTCTTCCAAACTGCCAAGATATTTTATCAAACCGTAAAAATTCTCCAGCTCTTCTACTTTTTTGCGGTTTATACCCGGTATCAGGCTAGGATCGGCTAAAACCTCCAGTAGGGAAATATCATTATTTTCAGCAATCTTCTGTATTTTTTCTATAGTTTTATCTCCTATTCCCCGCCGGGGAACATTAATAATACGTTGAAAACTCAAATGATCATTATTATTGGAGCTTAATTTAAGATAGGCAATAATGTCTTTTACCTCTCGTCTATCGTAAAACCTATGAGCACCAATAATACGATAGGGAATATATCTTCGTACCAGGGCTTCCTCCAACAATCGGGACTGGGCATGAGTTCGATAGAAAACAGCACAATCCTGATAGGCCATTCCCTCCCGGTCTACCAAGTCGGCAATGGTATCAGCGATAAAGGCCGCTTCTCCAAAACTATCAACCGCGCAATACTGAACCAGTTTTTTCCCTTCACCCCGATTGGCATAAAGTATCTTATTTTCGTGACTGGGATTATGCCTAATAACCGCATTGGCTGCTTCCAAAATATACCGGGTGGAACGATAATTCTGTTCCAGCTTTATAACCCGGGCGTTCGGAAAATCATTGAAGAAGCGTGTAATATTATACGGCTCCGCTCCTCTCCAACTATAAATAGATTGATCGGGGTCACCCACAACAAAAAGGTTGCTGTGCTTCAAGGCTAGAAGCCTAGCCCACAAATACTGAATGTAATTGGTATCCTGATACTCATCTATCATAATATATCGAAAGTAGTTTTGATATTTCTCCAGACATTGGTGATCCTGCTGAAACAACTCAATGCACAGGAGAATCAAGTCCTCAAAATCTACCGCATTTAATTCCCGCATACGAAGTTGGTATAGTCTGTATATACGGTTAAACTTTTCGGCCTTACCATAAGGAAGCCTTAGTTCCTGGAAGAACTCCAGGGCATCCTTTTTCTTATTTTTTAGTTGCTTTATAAGATATAAAATTTCCTCTGCTTTGGTTTCATAGTCTCCTTCTTCTTTTAATATGGTCTTAATCAGAATCTTTCCTTCCGAATCATCCATAATAGTAAAATTTTTGTCATATCCTAAACGGGTGATATCCATTCTTAGAATACGATAACAGGCAGCATGGAAAGTCTGAATCCACTGTCCGCTATAATTAGGAATCATACCGGCAACCCGGGATCGCATCTCCTGAGCCGCCTTGTTGGTAAAGGTAATGGATAATATTGAATCCGGAGCTACCCCGTTATCAATCAGATTGGCTACCCGGCTGGTCAATACTCTGGTTTTGCCGCTGCCGGCCCCGGCTAGAACCATACACGGTCCCTCTTGGTGCAATACCGCCCTTTGCTGTTCCAGGTTTAACCCAGCAAAAATATCACTCATTATATAAACCACCTTAAAATTGAGAAAATTCTTCAATCCCTTTAATTATCTTCTTTTCTAACTATTTTATTGTATCACAGCTACCTGAAGCATAGCGCACTTTTACACAGCAAGTCGGTAAAAGTATAAAATACTCACTCAAATTAGGATAAAAGTTTAAAATATTCGGACGGCATGGTAAAGTTAAAATAGCCCTCTGGGCTTAGATAGGTTTTTCGGGGGTCTCATAGTATTCTCTTCACAGCTTTAGTCATTTCCTTTGGTTTGGATATTTATAGCTTTAAAGGCATAGGGGGATTTTATTCTTGAAACATCTACGCAGTTTGATAATTATACTGATAATAGTAACAGTTTCGTATCTGCTAGTACTTAACTGGCCCGCTCTATTAAGCCAGAGTGGTCACATAATGAACCATCCCAGCCAGCTTGACAGTATTCCTTCTCCGGTCGAGAGTATTCCGGTGGATCAGCTCACAGTAGCAGATTTGATTCTCCTGGGAGCAAGAGCAGAAGCTAAGCAAGGTACCGTGTATGATGCTTCTTACCAGCCCTTGGACTACCCGGGCGGTGATGTCGATCCGGGCCGAGGTGCCTGTACCGATGTGGTTATAAGAGCATTTAGAAACGCGGGGATTGATCTACAACAGCTGATCCATGAAGACATGCAAAGCCATTTCGAGCTTTATCCCCAGAACTGGGGCCTAAATGAACCTGATTCCAATATCGATCACCGTCGGGTACCTAATCAGGCGACTTTCCTGAAACGCCACGGACAGGCTCTGTCTCTGGACCCGGTTCGTAATCCCGGTGATTGGAAATGGGGCGATGTAGTCTACTGGCGCTTCCCCAACGGAGATGAACACTGTGGTATAGTCAGTGACCGGGTAAGCAACAATGGTATTCCTCTGGTTATACACAATGCCGGTATATGTACCGAGGAAAATGCCCTCTTGCGCTGGGAAATAACAGGTCATTATCGATATCCGACCCAATAATATAGGGCAGAAGATATTCTAAGCCCTGTTCAAGGGAAAGCTTAAGCTGAGGCTGAGCATCTGATACCTACAGCTGCCTCATCATCTAGACCCGAAATATCAATAATACAGCTGGGCAGCTGGCATGAAACGCTTAGGAATTAAAAAGAAGGGGTAATGGAATTGTGAAGCTGGAAAGAGTTGACCTTCACGGTCTATCACTGGATGAGGCCATGGAGAAAGCCCGTATCAACCTTAATTGGTGTATAAGTAATGGGGTAGAAGTTCTGGATATAATTCACGGTAAAGGGTATCACAGCAATAGGAATTTTTCTGTCATAAAAAAAGAGATCAGAAAATACCTGAATGAAAATTTCGTCCTGAAAGAAGCCGGATACCGGGTAATACCAGGGGAATCTGACTTTCCGGTAGCTTTAACCTTTGATGAAGGTCATACCCTGGTAGTACTTAGAGGCCGGGAGAAAGAATATATAGGAGGGAAAAAGCAGCAGGAGAAGAACAGGTTAATATACTCCAATGAAGGTAGAAGACAGCGCAAAGAAGAAAAAAACTTTAAAGCCCGAAAAAGAAATAAAAAGCGTTAAGAAGAGCTTATTGATGGAGATGAAGGGTGAAAATTGGGCTTTTGGTAAAGCTGCCGAAAAGAACCCTAAGAGTCTTAAAGCTCCCTTAAGGAGGTGGTACAGCAATATATGCCCGGGATGGAAAGCCTATCAAAAACACTTGGCTCAGAAATATCAGGGTTTGGGCATATTAAAGGCTTAATTTCACTGGGGAGATATTTCTCAACTGGGTTTGGATAGCCTAATCATCACCGTTAATATTAACCCGCCAATAATAAAACCAGCCAGCACATCGGTGGCATAGTGCACATTAAGGTACAAACGGCTAAAACCTATCAAGCCTATTAACAGCATCAATCCATAAGCTAATAGGCGCTGGATGTTAGACCTACCATGCTGAAGCAAGAGATAGGCTATATAACCATAGAAAACCAGGGAGAGCATAGCATGCCCGCTGGGAAAGCTCATTCCTGTTGCTATAGTAAGTTGTTCTCCAGCCGGCCGTTCTCTGCCTATCAAGTCTTTCATCACTTTCATTACAGCCCAAGCAAGCAAGAGACCTAAACTTAATACCCGAGCTCCCCGAATGCGGCCACTAGCCCATAGTATTACTACCGCCAGTACCCCCAGCAGTATAAAAGCGTAGGGAGATCCCAGTTGGGTAAGAGTTTGAAATAGAATATCCGCCAGAGGGCTTCTTATCTCTTCCATCCGGGATTTAACCAGGATATCAAGATATCGTGCGGTATCTATTATTGCTAAATCCAGCAGTTTTCTTCACCTCATCCTCTTAATGTAACATTATATTTTATTTGATCAATCCCATAATTATGTTCCATAATAAGCAGGAAAACAAGCTGTAAAATAGAGATGGAATTCAATAAGTATATTCTAAGGAGGTCAAAAAATGAGCAGAGAATCAATTCAGACCAACCAGGCCCCGGCAGCCATAGGGCCATATTCCCAGGCCATAAAGATCGGTACCTTTATATATACTAGTGGCCAGATACCTCTGGATAAAGAAGGCCGTCTTATAGGAGAGGATATTGCAGAACAGACTACTCAATGCCTGATCAATGCCGGCAAAATTTTAGAAGCAGCCGGGAGTAGTCTTGGCAAGGTGGTCAAAACCACAGTATTCCTGGATGACATGGAGAATTTCACCGCCATGAACCAAGTCTATGCCAGCTTTTTTAATGCTCCCTATCCTGCCCGCAGTTGTGTAGAAGTAAGCCGCTTACCCAAGGGGGTTAAAGTCGAAATCGAAATGATAGCTTCGATTTAGCTGAAAACCAGGCATTTAATTTACCATGGTATAGCAACAGGCCTTCAAGCAGCTTCAAAAGCAATAAGCTGTATGATTCTCTCATACAGCTTATTATTCACAACTATTTATTCATTGGGATCATGATTTAATAGCCTGGGCAAACCTCCGGGCTGCTTCCTGCCAATTAACTATATTCCACCAGGCTGCAATGAATTCCCCCCTGCGGTTCTGATACTTGATATAGTAGGCATGTTCCCAAAGATCTAGAACCAATATAGGGATTATCCCCCATTGAGTCAGGTTTTGGTGTTTCTCGGCCTGTAAAATCTCCATCTTCTGGAAATAAGGGTTCCATCCCAGTATAGCCCAACCTGAACCTTCTACCGCAGCAGCAGCTGCACTGAATTGTTTTTTAAAGCTTTCCACACTACCAAAATCCAGGTCAATTCTCTGCTTAAGCTCTCCATCTGGACCCTCCTGCCCAGCTGGAGCCATATTGTCCCAAAAAAGGGTATGCAGTATATGTCCGGAGCCATGAAAAGCCAATTCTTTTTCCCAATGTTTGACCAGCGCATAGTCGTCCTGTTCCCTGGCCCTGTCCAGTGCTTCTTCGGCTTTGTTTAAGCCATCAACATAACCCTTGTGATGCAAATCATGATGAATTCTCACCGTCTGCTCATCATAATACGGTTCCAGAGCATCATAGGAGTAAGGCAAATCTGGTAATTTGTGTGCCATGCAAAAACACCCCTTTACTTGATCATTATATTTATTACAGCTGGGATAGTGGATAGCTACACCATGCCATCCTTTTCCAATCAGGAATCCTTCTTTAAATTATAGCACAGCTAAAAGGGGGTTAATAATAAAATAATGGGCTGCATAAAGCCCTTCCGGGGTTACTTGCAATGATTTTAGGGGCGGTCTTCGACCGCCGCTGGGCATAGCCGGAATTTTCTTACTGGCTGGTGTTTTTCTATTTATTATGGAGGTTCATATGAAAATGAATTATCCACCTAATAATTGATAAACATTCTCGCGACCACAGGGCGGGGGACCGCAGTGCGCCCCTACATACTGGCGCCAGAATTTCTGGGCTTTCGGCGCGGGATACCGCCGGTGCCTCCTGCAGGCTTACAATGTTTAATATAGATTTTACCCCGGTCTGGATTTTTATTTTTATATATAATAAACTGATGCAAATGCTATATGGAGGTTTTACTATGAAGCGAACTATAGTTAAAATAGACCAGGATAAATGTAATGGCTGCGGATTATGCATCGATGCCTGTCATGAGGGAGCTCTACAGTTAATAGAAGGGAAAGCCCGATTGATATCTGAAACTTATTGTGATGGGTTAGGAGATTGCCTGCCGGAATGCCCTACCGGTGCCATAAGCCTGGAAGAAAGAGAAGCACCTGCTTTTGATGAGGAAGCAGTTAAGAAAAATATGGAAAGTCGTAAAAAAACTGAGAAACCTACAGCAGAATCTCTAGACTGTGGTTGTCCAGGCAGCAATGCCCGAGTTCTTAATCCGCAGCCAGTTACCCGGATTGGCGAAAAAGAACCGGCAGCAAGTACATCAGAGCTTCGGCAATGGCCTTGTCAAATAAAACTGGTACCGGCCAATGCTTCTTATTTCGATCAAGCCCATCTGCTTATAGCTGCCGATTGTACTGCTTATGCCTATCCCAATATACACCAGGATTTTATGCGGGGTAAAATTACTCTAATAGGATGCCCCAAGCTGGATGAGGTAGAATATGCCGACAAGCTGGGTGAAATTTTGAAGCAGCATGAAATAAAAAGCATTACCGTTCTCCGAATGGAAGTACCCTGCTGTAAGGGCTTGGTCAATTCGCTTACAAAGGCCATGAAAGATAGCGGACAGATAGTTCCCTGGTCAATAGTAAACATCAGCACCGATGGTAAAATCTTATCATGATTATAAGGCCAGGAGGATATCCCCGGGCAGTATTTCAAAACTGGCGTTGGAAGTTCCCGGAGTTTCACCATCTGTCTCCAGGGGAACCGCTTGGGAACAGGTAATATCCACCCGCCGGCCCTGATAGGTTTTGACACAGGACTGGCGTATATGCTTACCCCGGTAGGCTGCCGGCATGCTTAGGAGGAATTTTCCTTTACTGATATCCTCTATAATTATTAGGTCCAGCAGCCCATCACCAATTTCGGCCTCAGGAGCGATCATTATTCCTCCCCCAAAAAAGCGCCCATTGGCAGCAACAATTTCCGGAGTTGAACCGGAAAAAACTTTTATCCCATCCACCAGAACTTGCGCTTGGAAGTTCTGGTGAGCAAAAAGTGTTCTAATGGCAGCAGAGAGAAAAGTCAGAAAACCCCCCAGCTGTTTACTATTCTGATTCACCCGCATACAGGTTTCAGCTCCGATTCCCAAATCGGCAGTGTTTATATAATACCTGCTTTCCCCGGTCTTATCCCAGGAAGTGTAAGTAACCCTGACCGTATCGCAATGGATAATCCTTTCTCTTCTGATAATGGAAAAAATGGCCTCTTTATAATCATGATCCGGGAACATACGCTGAAAATCACTGCCGGTACCTGTAGCCAAAAAGGAGAAATAAGAAGATGCGGCAATCTTCTGGCCATTCTCATAAAAACCGTTCAATACCTCATTAATCGTACCATCACCGCCAACAGCGATTATATGCTGATACCCTTCCTTTATTGCCTCACGAGTGATCTGGGTGGCTTCAGCCACCTTGCTGGTATACGCAACATGGTAGCCTCCAACCCGCTCACTTTTCAGCATGATTTCGGTGTTTTTCCAACGTTTCATCGTCCTGCCGCCAGCTGATCGAGGATTTACCACAAACATTATCGATTTTTCTTCCTTGTGCATACAGTTCTCCATATTACATGCAGTAAAAATTAAATTTACTGGCCGGATTTTTGACAAATGGGGTAGGATTCACCTTGACTAACCCTTACTTATTGTACCTGAATTATGAACCAACTGAATACTATATTTTTATTCTCTGTTCAGCAGTTCTTTTTTGCGCTGTAATAGCTGCTGATACTTGCGGTCAAGGTCCATATAAGCCGACTCACCCACTTGGTAGCGGTGAAATTCACCCAGCAGTCTGGATATCTGGGTTTCCACCAAAAGCAATTCCTCCCTCTTGTCATTTTTATTTGACCCGCTATGAGCTGCCGGGGACGACCAAGCGGACAAGTAATCCGAAAGATTGCCCTCCACCCGTTTGATCTTTTGCCCCTCAAACACCAGCATCACATTGCAGACCCTATCCAGGAAATAGCGATCATGGGAAATCAACAGAATAGTCCCGGGAAATCCAATCAGACTTTCCTCCAGAGCCTCCCGGCTATAGACGTCCAAATGATTGGTAGGCTCATCCATAATGAGCAGATCATATTCACCCATAATGGCCATACCCATGGCAATCTTCATTCTCTCCCCCCGGCTAAGCTTTCCCATGGGCAGCTGCATACGATCATAAGCTAAGCCCAGGTTATGCAAAAGCTGAAGGGTATTTTTCCGTTCTTCCAATTTTGCCGCCTTTAGGGTGTCCAATACACTGTTTATTTCTCCCTGGGGTAAATCTTGACTCAGAAAAGCAATCCGAGCGGATGGACTCACAAAAATATTGCCGGCATCCAAGCTCTCCCGCCCTACAATTATATTTACCAGGGTAGTTTTTCCGCAACCGTTGGGACCTGAAATGCCTACCTTTTCACCCCGCTTTATATAAAATGAACTGTCTTTAAACAGCAGCAGTTCTCCAAAGGATTTGCCCACATCCTGCCCTTCTAACAGACGCTTTCCTCCTTGTTCCCAGGCCTTCAGCCCAAAACTAACCTGCACTTCTTTTTCCGGACGGCTTGTGCCTTCCTGCCGCATCTTTTCCAGGCGTTTGATTTGGGATTTTACCGCCTGATCCCGCTTTTTAGCCTTTTTCCGGTAGTATTCTTTGGCCCCCATCCTCCCTTGAGCCTTCCGGCGTGATTCCCGGTGAGCCTTATCAGACCAGCCCTTTAGCTGCTGGATTTTGCTTTCGATCTCCTTTTGCACTTTTTGCTCAGACTCATAACGATGCCATTGGCTTTCTCGTTCCTTCTGCCTGATTTCCCTATAAGCAGAATAATTCCCGGGATAGATTTTCAGTTTCCCGTTATCAAGCTCAGCTATTTTGGAAACAGTATGATCCAGGAAATAACGATCATGAGATATGATTATGGCTGCTCCTTTATAAGCCGACAGCTCGGATATTAGAAAATTGATCCCCTGATAATCCATATGGTTGGTTGGTTCATCCAAAATCAACAGCTCAGGATGGGCAGCCCATACCCGGGCCAAAGCAATTTTGGTCTTTTCTCCCCCGCTTAGTTTCTGTATCCTCTCTCCTGAGCAGTTCTTAAGCTGATTTATACCCAGATGGCTGGACAAGCGTTGAAATTCTCCATTGACTTCTGTTTCCATTTTCAACACCTTCATAAACAGCTCAGGTTCTGCCTCCGTTTGTCGCAAATAGCCGATACTAAACTCCTGGCGGCTGCTAATAATGGTCCCATAATCATAATCCATTGAACCGGTGAGTATATTGGCCAGGGTGCTTTTCCCGGCTCCATTACGGCCCACCAAAGCAATTCGATCCCCCTGAGTTATATCCAAATCAATATCACTTAAAACCATTCGGTCGCCAAAGGCTTTTTGAATTCTACGACAACTCAACAGTATGATAAACACCTCCAGAAAATATCAAAAGCTGCAGGAGACACTGGTCACCTACAGCTTTTCATCCATATAAGACTTCACGAAAAGTATATTTTCGCAATTTCCCAATTATTGCAATTCGTAACAAGTGTTCCGGTCATAGCAGGACCATGGCAAGAATCCCTATTCTTACCCAGACCTGCCGGTATTTATTTAGGCCAGAAAACACTTGTGCATGTTCTTTCTCCCATTCCTTAAGTTTAAGTTGATATTAACACAAACACTATTGAACAGGCAAGATGCCATTTCCCTCAAATTTTTCTATCGCTTACTAGAAAACCTCAGCTAATATCGCCTATTGGGGCTGCTTGGCGACACAGCAAGATAACATTTAGCTTGCATTTTATTTCTCTATATAATAATTAATTCTACCGCAAATACAAGCAGTCGGCCCCGGCCGATGGTTACAAAAGCTCCTATTATAAGAATTGCTTTCAGTTTCAGGATTAGCTTGCTGTAATTTGCACATACTAAATAAAAACTAAGGAGCAACAAAATATGAGTAAAACAAATACTGCCTTATTGGCCAAGTTCTTGCTTACCTTTTTAGCTGCCTTGCTAACATTTGGCTTTTTGGACTATAACACTTGGTGGTCCGTATTTATGATAGCCTTAATAGGAACGATTATCAATTATCTGCTTGGAGACCTGGTAGTCTTACCTCGGGTGGGTAACATAACAGCCAGTATAGGTGACGGAATAATGGCATCTTTAGTAGCCTATATAATTACTATACTGTGGCCGGGCTTAACACTTTCTCTCACTTCTCTTACCGTCTATGCAATTTTAGTAATGATTGCGGAATTCTTCTTTCACATCTACCTGGAGAATTTTGAAAGAGTTGCCCCCTAATTGCTGCTGGAAACAATTAGAGATCTCATGTAATTTAAGTTTTACGCATTCTCACCACTAAGTTCACACGAAAATGAAACCCCCGCCGGCAAATTGGCAATCGTTGCGGGCGGCCGCGGGTCGCCCTTACAGACTCGAAACGTTAATCATGGATCTCAGACTGGCATATTTCATACTCCCTTGTGTTTACTAATCATGGTGGTTGATAAGTTGGTGTCAGGCAGCAGTTCTCCCCTTTGTATGCTGGTAACACTATTGATTTTCCTACCATATAATGGCATATGAAAGAAAGGAGGTGCACCATGTCTAACAATCGCAGACATGTTCACAGTTTCTCCGGCACGACTCGAATAAGTGACAATCATCGTCACGGCTTTTCCGGGCGTACCGGTGTAAATCTGGCGCCGAACAGCAGCGGTAGGCACCGGCACAGATATAATGTACGCACAGCTAGAGTGGATGAGCATCGCCACCGTTTAATAAATACCACTGGCCTCAGTATTAATACTGGTGGAGGCAGACATATTCATCGATCAGGTCTCAGGTCATCTACTCGTAATGATGGTCACAGGCACCGCTACCGCTTCACTACCGGGAGGAATATCCGTGTAAGATAGTAAAACGCCAGGCACCAATAATGCATAGCTGTGGTGCCTGGCACTTTCATTAAATAAATCCTGTGACCCTACTCCGACAGCGCCATAAGTTCACACGAAAATGGTTTATCCGCCGACAAATTGGCAATCATTGCGGGCGACCGCAGGTCGCCCCTACGGGCTTACAACGATGTCTCTGGGCTTGGAAGAGGATCGTAGGGGCGGTCTTTGGCCTCCCGCCGGGCCTAGTTCAAAATTTTCATGCTCGCTTGTGTTCCCTGATCATGGGAGTTGATAAGTTGGGTCGAGTAGAATTGCGCCTCTCAATCCTTAGGAGCAGGTTTGTTTTCTCAGTTGCTCTCCGTTTCCTCTGAGAGTGCCACAGTATTCGCTCCATAGATGATTGGGCGCAAAAC
>JAAYNQ010000080.1 GCA_012520725.1 Syntrophomonadaceae bacterium
AATATGTATAAAGATGAAGTGGGTAACCTGTACAAGGCTAAATATAGCTTCGACGACCTTATTGGCAATAATGAAGCCTTCCGTCAGGCCAAGAAATTTGCCTGTCAGGTAGCCCAGCATACTATTAGTACTGTACTTCTGTGCGGCGAGAGCGGTACCGGCAAAGAGCTCTTTGCCCAGGCAATTCATAATGAATCCAGCCGCAGCCGTTTTCCTTTCCTGAGAATAAACTGTGCTGCCATCCCGGAAAACCTCTTGGAAGCAGAGTTGTTCGGCTACGAAGAGGGGGCTTTTACGGGGGCCAAAAAGGGAGGCAAACCGGGCAAATTCGAATTAGCCAATGGGGGCACTATATTTTTGGATGAGATCGGCGAGATGACTTTGACTATGCAGAGCAAACTATTGGTGGTCCTGCAGGAACAGGAAATAGAGCGTCTGGGGGGGAGTCATCCGATAAAGGTTAATGTAAGGGTTATAGCAGCCAGTAACAAGAATCTGGAGCATATGATTGAAAGCGGTATATTCAGAGAGGATTTGTATTACCGCTTGAATGTGGTGCGAATTGATTTGCCGCCCTTAAGAAAAAGAATCGATGATATCCCCTTGCTGTGCCAGCATATAATTAAGCGCTTGAATTGCTGCCTCAATACCAGTATTAAAGAGATTTCCAGCCCGGCTCTGGAAATGCTGGGCAGTTATACCTGGCCCGGCAATATACGCGAGTTGGAGAATGTAATGGAAAGGGCTATTATCCTGGCCGATATGGAGAAAACCCAGGTTTTAGACCAGCGGCATTTTGTGTTTATTAAAAAGCAACTGGATCTTTGCCGGGCGGCCCATGAACAGCAGGGCCTGAAGAGCGCAGTACGGGAATTTGAGCGGGATTTAATTGAAAAAGCCCTGCAGGATTCAAATTATGATCGGGTAAGGGCTGCAGAGCTGCTAGGCATAGATCTTTCCACCCTTTATCGTAAATTGAAAAAGTATGGTTACCCAGCCTAAGTGTAAAAGTGTAAGCAAAGACTGTGTAAAAACTGAATATCTGTTGTAAGCTTGTAGGAGCGGCCTGTGGCCGCTCCCGCT
The DNA here is from genome assembly GCA_012520725.1 of Syntrophomonadaceae bacterium. Lineage (GTDB taxonomy): Bacteria > Bacillota > Syntrophomonadia > Syntrophomonadales > Syntrophomonadaceae > JAAYJK01. The sequence continues at coordinate 1,084 of JAAYNQ010000080.1, forward strand.
GCCTCAGGCCTGCAAAACAACGCAACATCCTGTAGGGGCGACCTGTGGTCGCCCGCCCGCCCTGCCCCTGAGAAGACCGTAGCAAACATGGCTGGCGGTCGAAGACCACCCTTACAATCCTCGCCAGCAGCCGCTATAAATGGGTTTATTCTTTCACCTGCCTTATTTCCTACTAAGAGGAATATGATACAAGCCCTCTTACATAATCCTTATAGTAGAGTACTTCCGCCAGGGAAGCAGGTGGGGGAGGATGGCTTGTATAAGAAGCTGGGGATGGTTTGCCTTATCCTTATGATTAGCCTGATGGGGTCAATGGCTTGTGTGAATAATGAGCCGGAAGAAAAAAAGGGGACCGAGCGGGTAAAGGTATGTGAGCTTTTTCCTTCTGTATTGCATGCCCCGCAATATATCGCCATGAATCAAGGTATGTTTGCCAAAGAAGGTCTGGAAGTTGAATTGATTAGGGTGGATAGCAAGGAAGAATTTATGCGGCTTTTGCAGCAGGGGGAAGCCGATATAGGCCTGGCTGGAGGGGAAATAAGCATAATGAGCTACCAGGCCGGGCAGGAAGACTATCTAATCAGTTTTTCACAATTAACCCAGCGGGAGGGTTCTTTTCTACTGGGAAAGCAGGAGCCGGAAGACAGGTTCCAATGGGAAAGTTTAAGGGGCAAGAAAATAATAGTTGAGGCTGGACAGGAGAGGCAGCAGATGCTCTTGGAGTACCTTTTGCTGCAGCAGGGCTTGAAACCCGAAATAGATGTAGAACTGCTAGTCGATCCGGATGCGGCTGAGCTATTTCTGGCCGGCCGGGGGGATTATGTGGTCCTGGGAGAACCGAAGGTTACCTGGCTGCTGAAGGCTGGAGCGGGATACCCTCAGGCCTCCCTGGGATGCTTTTCTGACTATATAACGGACACAGTTTTCATGTTGAAAAAAAGTGTATTAAACCAAAATCCCCAGGTGGTTCAGAATTTCAGCAATGCTATATACCAGGCCCAGTTGTGGATGGATAGTCACTCTCCGGATGAAACTGCTCAGCTCATTCATAGCTCTTTGCCCTGGATTGAGGTTCATGATCTGGCTGAAGCAGTGGGACGATATCAGGTCCAGAACACCTGGCGGGTAACTACTGTAATGGATGAAGGCTCATTTGATTTGCTGCAGGAGATTATGATGGGCTCAGGAAGGCTGGAGTCCAAGATAGAGTCCTCTTTGCTTATCAATAATAATTTTGCCCGCAAAGCGGTCCTGGTCCCCCAGGATAACAGCTATTAGCGCTTATACCGGTCAAAAAGCTTACGCATGTAGAATTTATTATTCTCATAATCCAATTCTATCAATTTTCCTTCTGCTATCAATTTTTCGATAACACTCCAATCCTGGCCCGCCTTGGCCAGGAGTTCCTGTACCGCTTCTCTTTTCATGGGATGAACCGAGGTGGTGCCGAGCAGGTCTTTTTCCAGGTTGCCGGTATAGGCGAAGTCGCCATTTTCTCCTCCGATCAGGTATTCTACCCGTGGCAGCTGGCGGCCATATATCTGATAGGCAGTATTGACCAGGACTTCGGACGGAGCTTTAACCCTTTTATCTGCTGGAGGACGAGTAGGGATTAATATATAGGCAATCCGGGGATTTACCCGGGCAATGAAGGCGGCATTAGCCTCTATGATATTTTCCTTGTCATTAATGCCCTCTACCAGCATGGTCTCGGTACATAAGCAGCCTTGATAGTGGGAAGCAAACTCCAGTATGCCTTCCAGAATTCGAGGCAGGGACAGTCCCCGGTGGGGATGATCGATGCGGCGCCAGGCCTCTTCTTCTACGCTGTCTATTTTCACTGATACCCAATCAGCCTGGTACAAGGCCTCTCTCACTTCTGCCTGCCAGATCAGGGAGGCATTGGTGATAATGGCTATGGGTATACCCAGGGGCTTTAATAAATTTATCTCCTGGCCCAGGTTTATGTCCAGGGTGGGCTCTCCATCAGGGACAAAAGACAGATAGTCGATAGGCTCACCGGCGGCCCGGGCCTTTTCAACCTGTTCCTGTACTGCTTCCAGGATGGCCTGGGGTTCAAAAAAGGCCTGGCGTTCAATCTGTACCTGGCTGGAATAACCCTGCTGGCAATAGGCACAGGAATAAGTACAAATTTTGGGCGGTATATGGTTGATTCCCAGGCTGCGTCCCAGCCGGCGGGAAGGTATAGGACCAAATGTAAGCATCTTTCTCCTCCTTAACATTGACATTGGGGGCGGTTCCCCTGGTCCAAAAGCCTACTAACAATTAGGCAGGCAAAGCGTCTCCAATGTCAACTAAAGAACCAATATTGATTATAAACCGTTTTGGCCATCAAAGTCCAAGTCTGCTATGATTTAATAAATGGCTATCCCAGTTCCGGGATCGGGCTGTTGAGGCCAGCCCTTTTTTCTTGAGATTGTCCAAGCAGCTGCTGCATCATCTCTTGCAGCCGCTTATTGGGCTTATACAGAAATATTAGCTGGCAGAAAGATCCCGTATATGATAAAAGTAATACATATCCTTTATCTTTTGCAATTCGAGGTGTGGTCCATGACTATCAGTGCCCTTTTTATTACTGCTTTCCTGATTGGTTTGTCCGGAGCCATGATGCCCGGGCCCTTGCTGACTGTAACCATCGCTGAAAGCATAAAAAGGGGTTTTATAGCCGGGCCTTTGATTATGCTGGGACACGCAGTCCTGGAATTCAGTCTCATTATAGCTCTGGTAGCAGGGTTGTCGGCATTTCTGAGCAGTGCCATAGTCAGTAATAGCATTGCTCTCCTGGGTGGAGCCTTTCTGCTTTACCTGGGCTATTCCATGAGCCAGGATGCTCTTAAAGGTCATATTTCACTGGATGGTATTGATCAATCCAGGGCTACTGACGGGCTAGATGACAGGCAGCAACCGGCTTTAGCTACTTTGCCCCAACCCCCTGTTACAACCGGGAAAACTGGTATGCACCCGGTCCTGGCCGGAGCGGTAATCAGCTTGGCCAACCCCTATTGGAGTATCTGGTGGGCGACCATAGGCCTCACCTATTTAAGCCTGTCTCTTGAAAGCGGGAACTTAGGCTTGCTTTCCTTTTTCTCCGGTCATATTATGGCTGACTTAAGCTGGTATACACTGGTGGCAGCCCTGGTGGCCGGGGGAAGGAAATTTATCAGTCCCCGGCTATATAAATATCTGATAATTGGCTGCGGTATATTTCTGCTGGCTTTGGGAGCCTATTTTATTTATTCTGGGGTCTCGGCCTATTTGGCATAGTAACAATCCTCCGCTTTTTCCACCAGACCTAGTTTAATCAAGCGTTTTAGATGAGTATGCATAGCCATCTTTTCCCACATTTTAAACAGGCGGAAAAATTCCTTGATTTCCCCATGGTAGATCTGCAGTTCTGTTAATTGATCCAGGTTCATAGGTTGCTGCTTGAGGCTGCTCAAGACCTTTTCTTCCTTTCTGTAAATGATATTCACATAATCCTGCAGCCTTTTTTGAATTTTATCTTTAATTATCCCCCGGTGAGAAGTAACTATAATGGAGGGATTTATCTCCTGACAGAGCTCTATGGAAGCTATAAAATCGTCTATATCACTACACCAATGGCCATACCAGGGCCCGAAGCTACCCAGTTCAATGTCGGCAGTGAATAGTATATCGTCTTCAAATAGAAAACAGCAATGACCGGGAGTATGGCCTGGAGCATGAATGAGCTGAACCTTGGTTTTGCCGAAGTCCAATATTTGACCCCCTTGTAGTTCCTGGTGTACCGGGGAGGGTTTAGCTCCGGTCCATTCATAGAATAAGCGACCAATACGTTCTGCCCCAAAATAGTGAAAACCATAGAATTCAAAAAAAACCTCTTCCGATCTGATGGCAGGTGCATCCAAGGAATGAGCCCAGATTTGGGCTGAATGGAATTTATGGTTGTTCATGATGTGGTCTTCATGAAAATGGGTATTAAGTATAATGTCCGGGGGATGATCCAAAAAGTATTTAATGTTTTCCTCACCACAGGCTGTATCTATCAATACCCTTATTTCATCATCGATGAAAAGACTGTGGGCATAGGGAAAACGTCCCCGATCCGGGGCTTCGATAAATTTAACCCGATTGCTGATTAGAGGAATCATAGTATTTACACCTCCGCTTGAAAACTACATAAAAGCTTTATAAGGTCGGATTCCAATTGGAGTAATCCAGGGGAAGAAAAGCTGCGTTCAGGTTCCAGGTTTACTTCTATTTCCTGCATAATACGAGCTGGACGTGGGGAAAGAATAATGATGCGCTCGGCCATATAAAGAGCTTCTTTAAGATCATGGGTAACCGCAATAATGGTAAAAGGGTTTTCCAGCCAGAGCTGATTAATATCTTCCATTATACTGGTTTTTACGCTCAGGTCCAGGGAGGAAAAGGCTTCGTCCAGAATCAACAGATCAGGTTGGATTATCAAAGCCCGGGCCAGGTTAACCCTTTGCTTCATACCGGCACTCAATTGGGATGGGAAATAATCTTCAAAACCGGCCAGACGCAGTCGGGACAGAAGGGAGGCAAAGTCTCCCCGGGGATTGATGAATAACAGGTTTTCTTTGACGCTACGCCAGGGTATTAATCTGGGTTCCTGGAAAACAAAGCCGATCTTTCTACAATAATTTTCTATATGTCCCTGGCTGGCTTCTTCCAGGCCGGCCAGAATCTTTAGAAAAGTGGTTTTGCCTGCTCCAGATGGGCCCAGGAAAACCAGGCGCTGGCCCCAATTCAGGCTCAAGTTCCAGTTGTCCAATACCGGAAGGGAATCATAGTTTTTGCTCAAGCCTTTTACTACTAGGCAATGATCCATTGATGAGATAACCTCCCCAAGCCTTTTTTGATCAGACGTTCAGTAATAATGCCAAGAAGTACCGCTAAGAGGGTTAAAGCCCATAAGCCAGGGAAATCAATGTTCATGCGCATCCGTAATATTTCAACCCCCAGGCCCTTACCACCACTCAAGTATTCAGCTACCAATATTACTTTCCAGGCCTGACCGATGCTGACATCCAAAATAGCTGCAATAAAGGGCAAAAGGGAGCCCAGGTAAATGTCTCTGATCACTCGACCAGCAGGCACCCGGTATAATCGAGCCATTTCCAAGAGGTTTTGGTCCAGGTTGCGGACCCCGGCTACGGTAGTCAAGATAGCCAAGGGTAGTAGAGACAGAAAGGCAATAAATACCGGACCTTTCCAGCCGATACCCCAGGCAAAAATCACCAGGGAAAGCCAGGAAATGACCGGCACTGCCTGAATGACCATAATAATAGGCCGGAACATGTTATACAATGTTTTGGATAAACCCAGACCCAAACCCAGGGGCAGGCCTATAAGCAAAACCAGCAAGAGAGCCAGGAAGACCTTCCAGGCTGTTTGCCAGGCGGCCAGGATTATTGGGCCTGATACCAGCAATTGTGCCAATAGACTCAGGGTCTCGGCCGGGGCTGGAACGATACTTTTATTGAGTATTAAAGCCAGCAGTTGCCAGACTACTAATAATAAGAATATGCCGATTAGAGCATGGATTAAGGATTTCATTATTTTACAAAGAATCCTGTATCAGGGATCTTCTTTACTCCTTCCGGGTAGTTTTCCTGCATTATCTCCAGGAATTGTTTAACCTCTTTTTCACTTTCAGCGGCTGGTATATAGTCGAATTTTATCCGCTGCAGGGCCGACTGCATGACTGGGGCGGGCAAAGGCAAAATCTCAGAACTGGCCTGAACAGCCAAATCCGGATTCTCATTGGCCCAAGTGGTTGACTCCGCGAATAAATCCGCCACCTTTTGAGCTTCCTGGGGATACATTTCCAGGAAGTCCTTTTGTACAAATAGTCCGGCGATAGGGATGCCCAGCTGGCTACCGCTTATTTGACACCAATAGTCTTGATAATCCAGAACCACTTTGCCTCCTGCAGAGGCCAAGGTCAAGCTGACAAAGGGCTCGGGCAAGGCGGCATAATCGATTTTACCTTCTTTAAACAGGGCTACTATTTCCTGGGGTGGAGCATAGGCAAAATTTACTTCTTCATCAGGCTTTATGTTTTCCTGGCTCAAAGCGTAGCGAGTGATGATGTCAACGGTTTGCCCCCGGGCAGTGGGGGTGTAGACGGTTTGGCCTTCTAATGATGACCATCCTTCGAAATCGGCCTTATCTGAAGCCAAGAGGTAAAATACCTTCCATTCGTGGACCCCCAGTAAAACAATATCGATACCGCTGGCATAGATGTTAGCCCCGTTAGTAATCGGCAGCACTGCGAATTGGGCTGCACCTGAGGAGAGTAATCCTATAGCTTCATCAATGGTATTCCAATACTGTATGTCAAGATTTATATCTTCTCCAATAGTGCCACTGTGGATCCCGGCTACCGGTATAACTGTCGGACCCATAGGGTTTATCAGCTTAATTTCTTGCAAGACCGGCGGATTTGGCTCTTTATTACTTGAACATCCCGGCATGAATAGCAAAGAGCAGATCATAATAAATGATAATATAAATATACTCTTTTTCACATTACCTCTCCTTTCCAAATTGGTAGTGGCGACCTGCAAAATACCGATATAGGCCCGTAGGGGCGACCTGCGGTCGCCCGCCGGCGGGCATCCAATAAATGGCAATGCGGTCATCGGTACGACAAAATATCGTAAAAGGTCCGGGCGGGCAAAGACCGCCCCTACAATCCTCGTCGGCAGCCCTAAATATCCGTTGTAAGTCTGTAGGGGCGAGCTGCGCTCGTCCGCCCGTCGCAAGTCCATAAATCCCATCGCAAGCCCGTAGGGGCGACCTGTGGTCGCCAGCAACAATCAATAACTAAAATATAACATAATTATGGTCCCTGAGAAAACTAATGGTAGAAGTGTAAAATAAGATAAAAAAAGCATCCTTCGGAAAAAAATAATTATGGCCGGCCAAAAAGTAATTACAAGGCAAAAAATCGATTATCGGACCCGGTGTCGTTAAAACGGTGCTAATAAAAAGCAAGCTAATAGTAGAAGAACGAAATGAAAAAAGCGATGTGGATGGGCATGAAAAAAGAGGTGTATTTTTACACCTCTTCTAAAAGTTATAAAACTCTTATCCACTGGTCAGCTGTTGTTTGACCTGGGATATTTCCTGCTGAGTGGCATCGCTGGCCGGTTTGTACCAGCCTTTCTGGTTAGCCAGCTGAAAAAGCTGGTATTGGAATTGTTCATCGCCATTACGGATCTGCTGCAAGGTCTGTCTTAATTGAGGATTGGCGGTCTCAGTAATAACTTTGGCATAATTGGATATGCTGCTGTTGGTCTGGGATAAAATATCATTTACCATCTCTTTATCTTGAAGATGTCTCAATTTTTACGCCTCCTTATCCTAAGAATGTCATCAGTTTTTCACTGGTCTGCTGGCAGGCTTTGGCAGACTGCTGGAACATCTGCTTGCACTGGGGATCCTGAACTTCCGAAGCATAAAAGTCGAATTTTTTCTGCATGATTTGATGGGATCCGATTAAATGCCTTAAATTTTGTAGTTCCATGTGATTCAAGGTCATTTCATGTGCTCCTTTCTTTAGGGAATTTTTATTGGATAACAATAATAGCTTGCGTAGAATTTTTTCTAATATACTCTGGATATAGTGGGTCTTAGTGGCAGTTGAGCTGGATTTTGCCAAATTAAATGAACTTTTCTGATGATTATTTAGAACGGAGCATGCACAGACACATCTTCCTTATAATGAGCAAGAATCACGAAAAAGGAGGAAAAAACAATAACAAAGGAGGATTTGTACAGCTTCCCTTATTATGAGCAAGAATCGCCGTCAGGATGTAGAAATAGTCAAAGTGACTATGGGTACAGCTTCCTTTAATAATGAGCGGGAATCAATGAAGCAATTCCTGGGACTTTAAGAACCCAGGAACCGGCCTGAAGCAATCTATTCTCGTGATTTTACTCCAGGGGTTTAACTTTAGTATTAGCCTTGAGCTGCAAATTGCCATCCTTTACTATTAGATCGCCTTCCCTCAAACCCTCTTTTATTTCTACTCTATCACCATCATTGAGGCCGGTTTCAACTTCCCTGAGTACTATGCGTTGTTCCTGGACAAGCATGACCTGGCCTTTGTCTTCACCCTGGGGGCGCAGGCTTTCAATGGGAATGGTTATCACATTATCCAGGTGTTTGGTTTCTATAGCCACCCTTACCTCGTAGCCGGGTTTAAGATTGGCCTTATCATTCAGACTAATAATGAGCGGTACCCGCCTTTGAATGACCCCCAGGGCCGACATCTTCTCTTCTGCCCGGGGATATATTTTAACCACCCTGCCAGTCAATACCTTGTTTTCCAAAACCGGGGCCGTTATTGAGACTTTTTGTCCCACCTGAACCTGGGCCAGGTCATCGCTTAAGATATCGGCCTTGATTTCCAAATCCTGCCCAGTAGCCAGGGTGGACAAAAGCAGGCCGGGAGACACCCATTGTCCTGTTTTTACTGGAAGCTCAAGTACAACTCCCTGAACCGGGCTGAAAACTTTTAGCTCTTTTTCCATCCGGAGCAGCTTCTCCCGGGAGTCATTTAGACCTTTAAGCTGGGACTGCAAGGTATTAAGATGGGATTTCTGTTCCTCCCAGGCCTGCTTAGCGGTCTGCATGTTTAAAAGGGCTTGCTCGTATTCACTGACACTGATAGCCCCCTTATCAAATAATTCCTGGCTACGGGTCAGATTGGCGGCAGCATCCTGGTGCTGAAGTTCCATCCGTTTGACTGCAGCGGCGGCAGCGTTGGCTGAAGCCTGGGTCTGAGCCAGCAGGGATTGGTTTTCGCTTAACTGTAGTTGCAGAGTGGGATTGTCCAACTCCATGAGCAGGGTGTCCGCTTCAACCTCCTGACCTATCTCAACCTGAATATTTTTTACCTGGGCATTCTGGGTGGCGTATAAATCATAGTCCTGGGCTGCCTGTACCACTGCGGTGTCTTCTACCTTGATACTGATGGATCCCCTTTGAACCTGAATGCTTGCTACTTCCATAGGGTAACTGCTCTGCCATAATAATCCTGCCAATACTGCTACCCCTATTAAGACTATGATGTACAGCAGCTTTTTGTTTTTCATAAATATATCCCCTCCTATCAATCTATATTCTTGGATAGCTCTATAATATCCAGCTTTTTAATACCCCGGCTGGCTGCCCATTGCCCCAGGAGTACAAAAACCAGCCCTCCCAGGGCGGCCAGGGCATAGCTCAGAGGGTAAATTACTACCGGCATATACCACATATCGAACTGCATCGAGCTAAAATACAACTCGGCCAAAACCTTTCCTGCCGGCAGGCCCAGAACTAAGGCCGGAAGGGCCTGGGGGATGGTTTCCTTCCACATAATGCCTGCTACCTCCTGCCGGGTAAAGCCAAGGGTGAGCAGGGAAGCCAGTTCTCTTTTACGTTCATTAAAACCCATAATAGCCGAATTGTAAACAATGACAAAGCCCAGTATTACCGAAAAGATTATCATGACCCCTACCATGTAAATCATGCTGTCCATCATGCTCAAAATATTATCCCGTTCTTTTTGCCGGCTTACTATGGAGTTTATCCCGGTCATATCAGACAATGCTTTTTCTATACCGGCCGCCCGGCCTGGATCTACCTTTATCAGAGCTCCAGTAATCAGCTGGGATTCATGTATAATCCGGTTGGCTTGAGCCAGGGAGACATAGGATTCGTTGCCAAAGAGCTGGTAGTTAATAGACACGATTTTAAGCTGGGCGTAGCGATTGGGACCCAGACCCAGGAGGGTTTCCAACTCCACTGTATCACCTACCTTAAGGCCCAGTCTTTCCGCGCTTCGACGGCTGATAAGCATTCCTTCCTGCGGAATCGGTATAAATGTGCCATCTTCCCGGGTGGGGTGCTTAAGGGTGCTGGAGGGGTGAATGCCCACCAGTACGTCTTCCTCACTCCGGCCTCCCTGATAGACCCGAATAGGCAAGGTAAAATAGCCTTCAATAAGTTCCACTCCTTCCAGACGGGAGATGTTTAGCAGCTCTGATTCCTTAATAGGCTGATTAAAGCTGAGCATATAGTCATAATTGGACTCCCGGTTGAAGTGCTGATCCATCAAGTAGTCCACCGCATCATTGGTAAACATGGATAATATCAATAAAGCCACGGCTGAACTTATGCCCAGGATGCTGACCAGCATGCGGAAGCGGTTGCGGCTGATGGTGCGGAAGGCCATTTTCCAGGAGGAGGAGAGTCTGCTCCAGAGCCAGTTGCATTTTTCTACCAGGGAGCGGATGCTGGAGCTTGGGGGCTGGGGACGCATGGATTCGGCCGGACTGATCTTCAATATGGGCCGGGAAGCTGAGAATCCAGCCAGGGCTCCTAAGCCTAAGCTAAGTATAATGCTATATAGAATAACCTGGTAATTAACCCCTCCAATAGCTCGGGGCAGGTTAAAAAACATGGCGTATAAATCTGAGAAATAAGAGGCCATTAATACTCCACTACCTATGCCCAGCAATGCTCCACCGGTACAGATCAAAATGGCATAAGAACTGAAATGGAAGATAATCTGTGCATTATCAAACCCCAGTGCTTTCATAATACCGATTTGACTGCGCTGGGTTTTTATCATGCGACGAAGGATAATGAATTGTATAGCGGCCGCTATGGATAAAAATATCAGAGGGAGAAAAAGAGATATGGCTTCCAGCCCTTCCAATTCGCCCTCCAAAGCGGCATGACTTAATTGATCCTGGCGAGGGAAGCTGGCCAGGTTGCCATAAGGAGTCAGAATCTCTTTAATGGATTGCACTGCCCTATCCTGATCCACACCGGGGGCAAACTGAACCAGGAGCTGATTAAACTGTCCCGGCAGGTTGAATAAATGCTGGGCTTGGTTTAAAGGCAGCATCATAATTCCAAAGGTCTCATGATCAGGGAGCAAATTGGCAGCATCTTTCATGATATAAGTAAATTCAGGTCCGGCAGCAGTTCCTACGATCTTGACTGGATATTTTCGGTTTTCTGCTATTATATCTACCGTATCGCCAAAAGTCAGGCCATTAGCTTCAAAATAGGCAGGATTGACCATGGCTTCAATCCCGCCCCCGGCTGGATAGGGAGAAAAAAAGCGGCCTTGTATAAGCTCGATCCCATTAACCTGTTTATCCAGGGGCAGGTCATAGGAGGTTAAGCGCAAGGTGGCTCGCTCCTGATCCTTTTTCCATACCGGTACGTCCTTCTGAATGCGGCCGGAAGCCAGGCTTACCCCGGGCACTCTTTCCACCTGTTTGATTATTGATTCAGGGGCTCTGACCACGTAAAAGTAATAATCGGCAAAGTTATTTTCCTGGTAAAAATACTGTTGAGATTGGCTGAGATTGAAGAAAGCGGTAGTTATGCCAATATATAAGGAAATCCCAACCGCTATGATTACTGCCAGGCCTAGAAATTGGCTCCGGCTGCCTTTAATGATATGAAGTAATCTGCGGTTAAGCACTTTCATTACCATTCAATCCTTTCCGGGGGTAGGGGAGATTCATTTACAATGATTTCGGCAATCTCACCGCTGCGCATTCGGACCAATCGATCAGCCATGGCTCCAATGGCTGTGTTATGGGTCACTATTATGACGGTGCTGCCCATGGTATCCCGGGTCTGTTTCAAGAGCTGCAGAATGCTTATTCCGGTCTGAAAATCCAGGGCTCCGGTGGGCTCGTCACAGAGCAGGAGGGTAGGGTTCTTTACCATGGCCCGGGCGATGGAAACCCGCTGTTGTTCACCCCCGCTAAGTTGAGAGGGAAAATGGTCCCGGCGCTGTTCCAGGCCCACCTGAGATAAAACCTCCCGGGTTGGCAATGGATTCTTCACCAACTCGGCGGCTAAGGCTACGTTTTCTTCGGCGGTAAGGTCTGATATAAGGTTGTAAAACTGGAAGACAAAGCCGATTTCGTGGCGACGAAACTGGGTTAATTGCTGGTCGCTGGCCTGGCTAAGATGGCGGTTTTTATAAACTATGTCTCCGTTGCTGGGCCTATCCATGCCCCCAATCAGATTTAAGAGAGTGCTTTTCCCAGACCCGCTGGGACCCAGGATAACCAGGATTTCTCCCCGGTATATATCCAGGCTGCTTTCTTTCAGGGCTTCCACTCTGATTTCACCCATAACGTAAGTTTTGCTAACCCCTTTTAATTGCATTAATAAGTCTTGATTCACAGGCAACTTCCTCTAGGAATTATTTGGCTGGTGATTATTTGGAGTTTCAGCCGTTTCTCACCTATTTTGTGCTAAATGATTTAGTATTACTATGGTAATAGTGTTTCATTTTACTCTTTCCATAAAAGGATCTTTTGGCAATAAACTATTAAGGATTCATTGGCTGTTGAATCCTTTCGCCAAAACCGCTTCTTTTTCCTTTAAGGGATAATATTAAAGTATAATGAGGCAGGTGAACGCAGCTCGCCCCTACAGACTTACAACGATGTTTTTGGGCCTGGCGAGGATTGTAGGGGCGGTCTTCGAGCGCCTGCCCGGGCTTGCGACGGATTTCGGGTAGTGGATAGACTGCCCGTGATGTTTATTACGGTATCCCAGTGGATGGAGGAGCGGGCGAGCGCAGCTAGCCCCTACAGACATCCGACGTAGGCTGTACGGAATGAGCGACCACAGCTCGCCCTACCAATTTGCTACGTTAACTATGGATGTCAGAGACCCGTCCGTCGGGCTTACCCTGTTCCTCCTGGGGTTCGGAGGGGGGAATAAAACGGGCTACCACCAGGCTTAGCAGTCCCAGTATGCCAGCAGCGATAAATACCGCTTGATAGCCCAGGCCGGCCCACAACAAGCCACCCAGGAAGGGGACGGTCATGGAAACCCCATGATCCAGGGTGATGCCCATTGATATGCTGGGAGCCAGATCAGCGCTGGAATCCACAATCCGGTTTAAATAAGTAACCCGGGCCATGGTAATGGCAAACAATACCTGGTCGGCTACAAAACAGGACATGATGATGATTAGAGCGATGGAGTCTGAAAAAATATCTTGGGCAAAGGCGTACAAAATGCACAAAGAAGTAACCAATATGGCATCAATGGATAATACCTTTCGCTCTCCCCAGGCATCGATGGCCCGACCCAGGAGAGGACGAAAAACCAAACCGATCAGGGTGGCTATGATACCCAGTAAGGCAAAAGATTCGACTCCACAGTGAAAGATCTTAATCAGCACCCAGGGTGCAAAAGTTAAAAACACCTGTTTACGGGCTCCAAAAATCATATTGATCAGATAAAAAAGACCATATTTGCGTTTCAACAAGAGTTTGGGTTTGGCTTTGCTTACCCGCTCGGCTTTAATACCATATAATAACAGGGCTGCAATAAAGGTAAAGGTTCCGGCCAGGCCAAATATGACGGGAAAAGAAAAGTTGGCATAGGATACACCAAAGTATACCAGGGTCATGCCCAGCAACAACCCCAAGGCTTCCAGGGCCCCCAAGTCGCCCATTAACTTGCCTTCCCGGCCTTTATCAGCCAGGCGTAAAGCTATAGAAGATTTTACTACCATGTATACATGAGCCCCGGTACTCCACATCAGCATCCATAAGACCACCATGCTCATATTGGGGGCCAGGAAACCCTGTCCCCACAGAGATAAAGCCAGCAAGAGGGACATCAGGGCTGCGATGCGGGTATCAGCCAGAAACATAAACAAGGAAAAAATAAAAGCACATAAAAACCCGGGCAGCTCCCGGGGAAATTCCAGAGCCCCCCGGGCTACTTCATCGATATTATGAACCTGGGACAGGTAATTGTTAAAAGAAGGGTCATAGAGTCCTGCGTACAGACCCCAAAGGCAGCTGGCAGCTGCAAAAAGCAATAGGGGAGTTATTAATGTTTTGCGATTAGATTCCATCCTCAGAACTCCTTTTAAGTATTACCTCAATAATTGTATACCTTGGAGTAAGAGCTGGAAAGCACAAGATATGGAAGTGAGGAAAGGAATTATCCTAAGCTTCTTCCTAAGGTAAACTTTTATATCATGGGTTGCAGGGATAAATATCCGTCAACTGAATACCCAGGGCCAGCTGCCGGTTCCGAATTCCCAGAGGATGTCAGGAGTGCCGCAACCCGTATAAAAAGCATGATTTATTTGCATGGGCGGGCATCTCCTGCTATTGGAGTCGTGGGGTGAAAACTCCCATTTTGTCTGCTTGCACTGGCATCAGAAGCGGTTGATGGCAGTCAGGACCGGATCCCAAAGGGGGCTGAAAGGCGGTGAGTAAGCCAGGTCCAGGTTGTATAAGTCATCTATTTTGCATCTGCTGGCCAGGGCAGCAGCTATAGTATCTATGCGCTTGCCGGCACCGGAAAAGCCTACAATCTGTCCCCCCAATAGCTGACGGCTGTCTGGTTCTACTGTTAATTTAACCCAAATTAATCCAGCATCAGGGTAGTAAGGAACCCGGGTGCGGGATTTAATAGTACGGCTTATATGAGCTATACCCAGATTCTTGCATTCCTGTTCCGATAAGCCGGTACGGGAAACCTCCATATCTATAATTCTACTGATACCGGTACCTAGAATCCCTTTAAAAGTCGCGTTGCCGCCGGCGGCATTTTCTCCTGCCACCCGGCCTTGTTTGTTGGCAGTAGTACCCATGGGAAAATATACTTCCTGCTCCGATATCAAATGCCAGACTGTAGCACAGTCTCCAGCCGCATAAATACCAGGCTGGTTGGTTTCCATTCTCCCATTCACCCGTATCGCCCGGCCAGTCCCCAATTCTATTCCAGCCTGGGCCGCTATTTCGCTGTTTGGCAGTACTCCCATGGACAGGATAACTATGTCGGCTGGAAAGGTATGGGAACCTACTGTCACTTCATTAACCCTATCACGGCCTTGAAAGCCGGTAAGGGTGGAGTTGGTTAATACTGAAATACCTTGCTTTTCCATATAGCTGTGAACTATCTCGGCCAGATCCGGGTCCATATTAGTTAAAATCTGGGGGGCTTTCTCGATTACTCGAAGCTGGCAGCCATAAGCCAGCAGGTTTTCCACCATTTCCAGACCGATATATCCGGCCCCTACCACTACTGCATGCTTGGGCTGGTATTCCTTAAGATAGGCCTTGATAGCCTGACTATCCTGAATGTTACGCAAAGTGAAAATGCCTTTTAATTCAGCTCCAGCTAAAGAGGGTCGCACAGGTCTGGCCCCAGTGGCAATAATTAATCGATCATATTCTTCGGTCCAGGATCTTGAGCCGGAAAGATCTTCTAATAGGATTTGTTTTTGCCGGCTATCAATTTTTACTGCCCTGCTTCCGGTAATGACCTGTGTACCCTGCCGGGCAAAGTCCTCCACCGTTCTGGCTATCAATGAATCATGATTTTTAATAATGTCTCCTATATAGTAGGGCAAACCGCAGGAAGAATATGAAATATATGAATTATCAGTAAAAACTTTTATATCCAGCTGGGGGTTCACTCGACGGGCCTTGGCTGCTGCACTCATTCCGGCTGCAACTCCACCAATAATTCTCAAGCGTTCCAATCTTAGCCCTCCTCATAATTAGCTTAATTAGTAATCAATGGTATTACTAGTAAATTTTCTGCATAGGATAGGATATATCCTACCTGAATACAAATAAAGCAAATCACCTATGGATAGTATTTAAGTTAGGGTCTGTTATTTATGTACTCAATTGCGCTAACGCTTGTTAATATTTTTGAAAAATAGTACAATGCTCTATATTGTTGATCTTAGTTGGGGATTTCGGGCGAGGAGGGACTTCTATTGGCTAAGATTAGATTGTACGCTGATAACTGTTGTGATCTGGAGCAGGATTATCTTCAAGAATTAGGCATAGACTCCATAGCGTTAAAAGTCAATATAAACGGTAAGAGTTATCGCGATCGGGTGGATCTATCTCCCAGTCAGTTCTATGAATTGATTAAGGAAGCAGGGGTAATGCCCACTACCTCACAGGTAAATCCTGCTGAGTTTGAGGAGGAATTCAGAAAAATACTGGAAGAAGGCGATAATGAAATAATCTATGTAGCCTTTTCTTCAGGTCTGAGCGGAACCTACCAGTCGGCCTGTATTGCCCGGGATATGGTGGATCCGCAACGCATTACGGTCATTGATTCCCGAAGCGCATCCTTAGGATACGGATTAACTTTAATCAGGGCGGCCCGGGCTATAGCTCAGGGCTTGAGTAAGGAAGAGGTTATCCAGGAAATAATGGATAATATCCAGCGGATGGAGCATGTTTTTATCGTAGGGGACTTTGAAATGCTCAAAAGAGGAGGCAGGGTAAGTGCTGCCTCAGCCTTTATCGGTTCCCTCTTAAGTATAAAGGTTATAGCTGAAATCAAAGAAGGCAAGATCAACCCGGTAGAGAAAGTTAAGGGGCTTAAAAAGGCCAAAAAGAGACTGCTGGAAATTATGGCTGAGCGGGGTGACAACCTGAGTGAACAACTTATCGGCATAGCCCATTCCAATGATTATGAGGGAGCCCTGAAGATCAAAGATATGATAGCCGAACAATTTGGCTGCCAGCACTTTATTATATCCGAAATTGGGGCTGTAATAGGAGCTCATGTAGGAGCTGGTACCTATCCGGTTTTTTTCCTGCGCAAATAACCAAGCCTGGGGATGGTTCTATTCTATAAGGTGATACCAAGAATCCTCCCTACTGTTCTGCTACTGTCATGAGGTGGAGAAGCGTCTCTGGCTTAGTATTTCCTGGTAGAGTTGGATATACTCATCAATCATTCGCTCCCGGCTGAATTTCTGTTCCACCCACTGGCGGCAATACTGTCTGCTAAGTCCTGGTATCAGGGGTATTAGCTGGCAGGCTTCTTCCACTGAGTTTACTAACCAACCGCTTTTGCCCTCATCTATCACTTCCGGCATGGAGCCCTTGTTAAAAGCGATAACCGGAGTTCCGCAAGCCATGGCTTCTATCACACTGAGACCAAAGGGTTCATGGAAATGGATGGGGTGAAGGAGAGCCAGGGCACCGCCCATCAGCTGGTTGCGTTGGATGGGATCAGCTACTCCATAGTACACAATATTTTTTCCATCTATATATGGGGCTACTTGCTGGTTAAAATATTCCCGGTCCTGGATAATGCCAGCCATGATCAGTTTAATTCCCGACTTTAACGCGATTTCAATGGCTTCGGCAGTTCCCTTGTCCTGGTGGATACGGCCAAAGTACAAAAGGTATTCTCCGGCTTGGTCCACAAATTCAAATTGTTTCAAGTCAATACCGTGGTAAATGGTTTTGGCATATTTTAATTCTTCACTTCGGTCTGCATTGCTTATGGAAACATAGTAATTATTCTGGTTATATTCCCGATAAACCGGTATTATTTGGGGGGATGAAAAGCCATGGATAGTAGTTACCATAGGCGTTTTTACCAGGCGGCTGAATACCAGGGGCAGAAAATCATAGTTATTGTGAATAATATCATATTTATCCGCTTGTTCGAATAAATGGGCAATATGCAGTGCTTCCCATACTTTAGGATCCATATCCGGGTTTTCCTCGTAGGGAAGCGGGCAGACAGATTCCAGCCGGGCTCCGGTGATGGAGTCCCCGGTGGCGAAAAGAGTTACCTCCAATCCTTGCTGGACCAGACCTTCAGCCAGCAGGGATACTACCAATTCCCAGGGCCCGTAATTTCTGGGCGGGGTTCTCCAGGCGATGGGTGATAATAGTGCTATTTTCATTGACTCTGCTCCTATTGCTTAATTTTCATTCTGTAGTATTAGCTTATTAGGCTATAATATTACATCCAAAAATCAGCCTCCTATTTAGAATCGTTGGTTAAAATATCATCTATCATCCTTCAGGGTAAAGTTGTATTTTGCAGGTTTACGCAGGGGAATCAAATATATGTTAAAATTAATCAAAAAGGGGTATCCAGATGCGGATTAGAGTCAGTGAGTTGATGAATTCCAGCTTACTTTTCTTGCAGTGCGGACAAAGTATTGGCGAAGCTGCCCGTCTTTTTGTGGAAAACGAAAACATAGCGGCTCTACCGGTTGTTGATGATGAACATCAGCTGCTGGGGTTTTTAAGTAAAAAGCAATTGCTGGTTGCCCTGGCTGGGGGAATATCTTCCCAGGATGGAATAGGCAGCCTGCTAAACCGGGAATTCAAAAGCCTTTCTTCCCATGATTATTTACCACTGATAATAGAAGAAAAATTCGAGTATATACCGGTTATTAACGGGGGAGAATTGGTGGGCATGCTCTACTATGAGGAAGTGTACCATGCTATAGCCGAAAGACTGTACGCCCAACAGCTGGATATGGAAGCCAGTATCGATGCGGTATATAATCCGGTTATATCAATAGATAATGAGTATAGAATAGAGATATTCAACAAGGCAGCAGCCAAGTTAATGGGCATGTCAGCCCAGGAAGTTCGGGGATCGGATGCTCGGAAGATATTTCATGGTACCGGGCTCTTGGACTCATTGCTCAGTGGTTCCCCTGCTCCTTTGCCTGCCAATAAATTGCTAATAGGGGGAAGAAGTTTCCTGCCTTATCGTACCGATGTCAGCAGGGATGGGCGAACTATTGGAGCTATCCTGGTCTTGCGGGAGATCTCAGAATTTGAAGAACTGGTGAAGGAGTCCGAATATACCAAAAAGCTGAATCGGGAGCTGGATGCCATAATAGAGTCCTCTTTTGATGGCTTATTTGTTACCGATGGACAAGCCAACATCCTGATGCTAAACCAGGGTTTTGAACGTATTACCGGGGTTATGGCAAATGAGTGCATAGGACGTAATATGGCCGACCTGGTGAAGGAAGGTATATTTTCCCGTTCCGGTACTCTCTTAGCTCTGGAAAAAGGGGAGCCGGTTACCATAAGCATTGTTCCCCGCAGCGGTAAAGAAGTTCTGATAACCAGCAACCCCATCTTCGATGAACAGGGCAATATTATTATGGTAGTTACTAATGTCCGGGATATTACAGAATTGAATGAATTGCAGCGACGTTTGCAGCAGGTTGAAGGCTTGCGGCAGCTGTACAAAAGTGAATTGCAGCAGCTTAAAATGCAGAATTCTCAGAAAATGGTGGTAAAATCAAACAAAATGAAGGAATTGCTGAATATGGTAACCCGGGTCGCGGGAGTAGACTCCACGGTGCTGATTCAGGGTGAATCCGGGGTAGGAAAAGAGCTGATAGCAGAAATAATTCATCAGAGCAGTAACCGCCGGGAAGGTCCTTTTATAAAGGTAAACTGTGGGGCCATACCAGAAAATCTGCTGGAATCAGAACTTTTTGGTTATGAAGAAGGAGCTTTTACCGGGGCTAGAAAAAGTGGGAAAATCGGCCTGTTTGAATTAGCAAATAATGGCATACTGTTCCTAGATGAGATAGGAGAACTGCCTTTAGGCTTGCAGGTGAAGCTTCTGCGGGTACTGCAGAACAAGGAGATAAGCAGGATAGGCGGAAGTAAATCATTTAAAGTGGATACCCGTATTGTGGCTGGAACCAACCAGGATTTGATGGGAATGATCGAACAACAGAAATTCCGCCTGGATCTCTATTATCGATTAAATGTTATACCTATAACGGTTCCCCCTTTAAGAGAGAGGATGGAGGATATACCGGTATTGGCCAATCACTTTTTGGAAATCTTCAACCAAAAGTACAGGATGAACAAACGTTTTCAAAAAGATGTAATAGACTGCTTTATGGAATACCATTGGCCGGGAAATGTGAGGGAATTGGAAAACCTCACCGAGCGTTTAATGGTAACCAGCAATGATCGCATTATCAAAACCACTGATCTGCCCGGGCATATTAACAAGCTCAGGCAGAAAAACGATAACGATAAGGCCTTATGCTCCTTGCGGCAGACGGTGGAAAATGCAGAACGGCAACTGCTGGAAAAGGCTTTTAAGCGCTATAAGACCACCTATCAGATTGCTCAAGCCCTGGGGATAAACCAGTCAACGGTGGTTAGAAAAGCGGCTAAATATGGAATAAAAACCCGGAATTAAGAAAGATTGACGGCAGGCAGGGGATGCCTGCCTGCCGTCAGGGGGAATAATATTCTTGTTCCCAGCCCGGGTCTGCTGCAAGAGTGGCATGACAGCATGACCCGAGTGGAAATTATGTTTCGCTTTAGGTGGTCAGCCGATTTTACATAAACTGTTCCTCATCCATGTTAATGGCACTTCTGTCCCCAGCCTTCATGGCTTTATGATATCCTAAGACTTCAGGCACATGGTTCATAATATAGAACCTGGCGGTGTTGATTTTACCTTTGTAGAAGTTGGCATCGAAGTGGTCTTCGCCCAGTTCAGCCAGCTTCTTGGCTGCCAGTAAGGCCTGAGAGAGCATCAGCTTGCCACAGTAGACTCTTGCTCCTGCATGCATAGTACGGGTGGCAAAGAGCTGTTTCATCTGCTTATCGCCGGCCGCCCAGGCAGCGTTCATCTCGACTATTTCTTTAAAAGCAGTCATACAATCTGCCATCATGTCAAATTCAGCAGCAAATTGCTCCGTCCTCTGACCGGAGATGAAGTCGTCGATTTCAGCTACCCACTTCCGGAAGGGTTCGCCGCCCTTCATGGTAAACTTGCGGCCGGTGTAGTCCTGGGCCTGGATGAAGTTGGTGCCTTCCCAAATTCCGTAGATGACCACATCCCGGTACAGCTCTGCTCCGGCATATTCTTCCATGTAGCCATAGCCACCGTGACATTGAATGGCTTCACCGGTGGTAATCCGGGCCATGTCAGAAGTATAAGCCTTACACAAGGGGTTATTGATCATGAACATATCATGGTAATAATCTCTTTCTTCCTGGGTAGGAGCATCTTTGGACAGGTCCACGTAGAGATAGGATTGATAAATCAGGGCCCGGGTGGCTTCCAGGATTGATTTCTGTAACAAGAGCATACGGCGAACGTCTTCGTGTTCAATAATTCTGACGCTGGGGCCTTTGGGGTTGGTGGAATGTTTGCTCTGTACCCGGACTTTGGTGTAATCCAATGCTGCATAGTAGGCTGAGCCAATACAACCCAGGGCAAATAAGCCGGTGTTGAGACGCTCTTCGTTCATGAAGGTGAACATCTGGGACATACCTACACCGCGGCCGTCTACCACTTCAACTTCTCCCAGCATCCAGCCGTAGCAATTATCGTTTTCACCCATGGCCAGGGTCAAGGTGGAAGAACCATGAATACCCATCTTGTGCTCGATGCCCACAGAGGTTACGTCGTTCCATGCACCAAGGGAACCATCTTCATTAACCCAGAACTTGGGTACGATGAAAAGAGAGATACCTGCAGTGCCTTCCTTGGCCCCCGGGGTCTTGGCCAGCATCAGGTGGACAATATTCTCCGCCAAATCATGGTCACCGGAGGTGATAAAGCATTTAGTCCCTTTCATCTTATAGATGTGGGGCTTGTCGGTAGGGACAGCCCTGCTCTGAACGGCTCCCACTTCAGATCCTGCACCCGGTTCAGTCAACCCCATGGTGCCCGCCCACTCACCGGTTAACATCTTGGGCAGGAACAGTTCCTTTTGTTTTTCGGTGCCATATTCCTGGAGTACGGTGGTAGCACCCTGGGTAAGACACCAGAACATGACAATGGACGGGGATGCAGCGGACTGCATTTCCAGAATCGGAGCGTACCAGGTTAAGGGGATCTTGCCTTCGCCCCGGAATCCGAACTGGGGCCCTAACTCGGCATCCATAACCGTTTTGTAGACATTTTTGAAAGATTCGGGAGTTACCACGGCATGTTCTTCACCGCCCACAAAGGTAGCGCCCGGGTCATCAGCATCTTTGTTGGCCGGGCACATAACGTCGCGGCAGATTCTGAAGTTAAGATCGAGGAAATTGTCCACATCATCCAGAGCATAATAGTCTTTATAAGCATCCAGGGATAATAGAGTGTCCATGTCCAGCCATTCTTTTATCTGGAACTTAATATCCCTCATCTGATACAGCCAATTATAATGTGCCATTATTAGACTCCTCCTTTATTCTATTCTGACCAGGGACGGGATGGACCCAGCTATGGGGCCGGGCCATCAATCCGTATGGTCATCTGATATTTGACCCGATCCGTATGGTAAGGTTTTGACTTTAGGTCTTTCTGTCTTAGAGCATTTCAAATATGGTGGTAGTTCCCATACCTCCACCTATACACAGGGTGGCTAGACCAGTCTTTAGATTGCGTTTCTGCATTTCATAAAGCAGGGAAACAATTATTCTAGCCCCTGAAGCACCGATGGGATGACCCAAAGCAATAGCTCCGCCATTGACATTTACTTTTTCCATCTTGTCAGCCCAACCGCAGTCTTTTGCTACCGCCAGTGACTGAGCGGCAAAGGCTTCGTTAGCCTCTATAAGATCAATGTCATCTATAGTCAGCCCTGCTTTGGCCAGTGCTTTCTTGGTGGCGGGAACCGGACCAACTCCCATAATGGAAGGATCTACACCGCCAGATGCATAGGCTAATACTTTGGCTACGGGTTTAATGCCCAGTTCATCTGCTTTTTCTTTGGACATGACTATCATGGCTGCTGCACCGTCATTTATACCGGAAGCACTTCCTGCAGTTACGGTTCCGTCTTTCTTGAAGGCCGGGGCCAGTTTGGCCATCTGTTCGCGAGTGGTCATCCGGGGATGTTCATCGGTATCGAATATCTTTTCGCCTTTTTTGGATTTGATGACTACAGGGACGATCTCATCTTTAAACCTGCCTGATGCAATAGCCTCAGCGGCTCTTACCTGACTGGTGTATCCAAAATCGTCCTGTTCTTCACGGGTTAAGCCCCACTGTTGGACTACATTTTCAGCGGTTACCCCCATATGATAACCGTTGAAGATTTCCCATAGGCCATCGTAAACCATACCGTCTATAAAATCGCCTTTGTACATGTTCATTCTGTAACCCCAGCGGGCATTAGGCAGGTAATAGGGATGAGCACTCATGTTTTCCATGCCGCCGGCCAATACTATATCCGCATCCCCCGCTTTAATGACCTGAGCTGCCAGGTGAAGGGCCTTCATGCCTGAGCCGCAGACTTTATTGATGGTAAATGCAGGCGTTTCAACAGGTAGTCCAGCCGCTATCATGGACTGCCGGGCCGGGTTTTGCCCCTGTCCTCCCTGCAGGACACAACCGAAGATTACCTCGTCAACCTGTTCAGGTTTAAGTCCGGCTCTTTTTATTGATTCCTCCATCACAATTCTACCCAGTTCTACACATTTAATGTCTTTCAATGCACCTCCAAAGGTACCTATAGGTGTACGGCAAAGACCGGTAACAACAATTTCTCTTGACACTATTTGTCCACCTCTCCTTCACAAAAATATTGATACATAATCCCAAACCCCAAGTTTAACTGAAGAATAATCGGATGTGCCAATACAATCAGAAAAACATTATCCCCCCTTCAATGCGTATTAAACAAATATGAAAAACTAACTACTTCCAGAGAAGTAGAAGGTATGACCATTAGTATGAGTTAACTGCGGTTTAGCTGTGGTGAAGGCCATGTCAGCGATTCCCCTAATATGGCTTTGGCGATATGGTATTAATATATTAGAAGTAGTTATCTCTATCTCTAAAAAGAAATATGCAATATATATGCCAATCATGGCAGTGATTGCAGCTGTAAAAATGGGGTTTAGAGCAGCTTGCTGCTGGAGGCTAAAAAGAATAATGCTAATTTGCATTGAAATAAAATGCATAGTTGCATTAGCTGAAGAATTGTAGCTGTTTTGAAGATAATAGATTTAGTTATAGAAAAACGAGTAAGTGTAAATGCAAAGTTGCATCAACATCTTCATATTGTATACTACCTCTTATTATAAATGATATTTGCTGGTAATAGTACAGAAAATTACCAAAAAGTTCTGCTTTAAGAAGAAGCAGGCAGGGGGGCTTTTATTTATCCCTGATTTGAGGTACTCTGGTATTACTGACTCCGATTTGCATTATCTGGCGATAATCTTACTAAATAGTTCTTTAGCCGGACCGGAAAGCAGGAGTTATTAATATCTGTTAAGGAGCTAATAATTTGTTTCCACTGCGCGATATTAATCCGAGTGAATCTTTTCCCAAAGTAACGCTCATTTTAATACTTGTCAACCTGGGTGTATTTATTCTGGAGATAATGGCTGGACCAGAGCTGCTGAATCAATTGGTTTACATATTCGGACTGGTACCTGCTTATATAAATGATCCCGCTTCTTTGATTTCTTACTATCCCTTTTTGACTTCCACTTTCTTGCATGGAGGCTGGATGCATCTCATTGGTAATATGTGGATTCTATGGCTTTTTGGTGACAACATAGAAGATCATATGGGTTCCGGTCGATTTCTTTTATTTTATCTGATTTGCGGCCTCTTGGCTGGCATGACTCACTATTATATCAATCCGCATTCCACTATTCCGGTGGTAGGAGCTTCCGGGGCGGTAGCCGGAGTGATGGGAGCTTACTTTTGGATGTTCAGGCATGCTCGGATATTGACCTTTGTCCCTCCTTTTTTCCTCTTTACCTTGCCCGCCTGGATCTATCTGGGTTTTTGGGCTTTGAGCCAATTGTATTGCGGAACGGCAGATATGATTTCGGCCAATTCCTGTGGTTCCATAGCTTTTTGGGCTCACCTTGGAGGCTTTGGGGCCGGCATGTTCTTGCATCGGATCTTTCTGATCCGGGAACCCCGGTCCATTCCATAGTAAAGCATGGCCAGTCATACAGTAATTTAACTTTAAGGGGAGGAGCAGGCATGCTTTTTCCATGCCCGCTCAAAGGGTGAAAGCCAAGCTATCCTTTATATGGACTCAGCCGAACGGTCATTGATTTTCTTCAGTAAACGTTCGATCTGGTCTTGGGCCAGCCGACTCCTATCATCACTGTTTTGCAGAAAATAAATGGTATTTTCTATTCTCTCCTGGCTGGCTTTGATTTCATCCCAATGACGTTCCTCTTCAAAGAGGTTCATACAATCCTGCAGGTCATTAGCCCGGCCGGTTTCCAGGTAATGCTTAAATGCACTTAGGGTATTAATATCTTGATAATCAGCATGGACCATGGATTTGCTGATGATATTGTTGTATATCCGTAAGTTCTTTTGGGCGTTTTTCAATTTCGATTCGGTAATCTCTATGTCCACATAGCATCGTTCCAAATAGTCGGAGCTGTAGTCCTGCCACTGTTCCAACACTTCTTTATAGCGATCACAGGCTTTTTCATATTCACGGTATTGCATCAGATATATTTTCATCTGCTGATTGAAGCTGTTGTGTTCCTCTTCCTGACTCTTTCTTTTCCGACGCGATTTCAGAGAAGCAAAAGGGATTAAATTACTGCCGGAAGAGGGCGGCGGGGTATCTGCTTTCTTAGGTTTGGAAGGTAAAATGTCCGGCTCCTGTGGCCACAAATTTTCGATATTGACTATCGCATAGCGCAGTTCCAGCAATTTATTTAGATAATTTATGTGTTTATTGACCTTTTCCGTATCCCGCAGGGCGATTATACACATGTTTATATCCTTGATCAATTCTTCTTTGTTTTTATGGTTTTTCTTGGAGCTTTTACGTCCTTTGTGATAATCCAACATTTCTTTACTGATGGGTTCAAGGAATTCCAGGGCCATAATGGATGCGAAGTCCCCGGCCTTTATCTGCTGTATTTCCGGTGGATTATTTTTAGTAAAATAGAAACGAGTATTGCTGAAAGGATAATAGTATGGACCCACGGTGTTTATATATTCGTTGCCCAGCAGGGTATCCAGGTCCTGGTTCAGGCCCAGCTCTTCATCCAGTAGTTCCACCCACTGGCAGGAAGGAGCCAGGGCATCCTCTTCGGATTGGACTTCAGCTTTCAGCTGTTGATAAGTCTGCAAGCTTATGCTAAGGTGCGAATTATAATAATAAAACAATACTTCTTCCGGAGTATATTGGAGTAAAAGGCTCAGGTCCGGATAATGCGCCTGGTCCTTATTCAAAAATGTAAAAAACATAAACAACCTCCTTAAACAAGATTAAAGTCAGCATTAACTAATTTCTATATATTACCAGCAATTCCTGCTTTTGGGCAAAATAATTTTTCAGCTTTTGCCGACCTTAAAATTAGCCGGCTATTGCATTATAATAGTAAATAGTCCAACAATAGCTTCAGGAGGTAGGGTAATGGAAATTAAGTTACCATGGTTTGTAGAGGAATTGCGGGAAAAGGATCCCGATTTTTTTCCAGTGGTCAAGTCAGTGGTGGAATCGGCTTTAAAGACCCGGGCTTTGGATCTGAAAACTACCTATCTGGTGGTACTGGCTCTGGATGCCGCCAAGAATGCGGAACAGGGAGTAAAGGTGCTGGCAGAGCAAGCCCGGGCGGCTGGAGCCTCAGAAGAGGAAATAAAGGAAGTACTGCGCTTAGCCTATTATGTTAGCGGAATGGATGTTATTAAAACTTCCTTAAAGGCTTTTGAGTAAAGACAGTAAAGATAATAAAGATAAAGGGGTATGCAGATGTTTGAAGCTTTCTTATTTGACCTGGATGGCACTCTGCTCAATCTAGATATGGACTATTTTTTGCCTCACTATTTTGCCCGGATGCATGCTATGGCTTATAATATGGAGTATAAAAATGCTGACTTTCTGGTGCCGCAGATATGGTCTTCCACTGAAGAGATGATATCCAATACCGATCCAAACAAAACCAATGAGGAAGTCTTTTTTGAGAGCTTTTTTCAAAATTGGCCTTATACGGTGGAAGAATTCAAGCCCTTTTTTGATATTTTTTATCAAGAGGAATTTCCGCGCTTAAGAAAATATGGTAAACCTTTTCCCGGGGTGCCGCAGATGATGGAAAAACTGTCGGCGCGGGGGGTTAAAATCGTCATCGCTACTAATCCGGTATTTCCGCTTACTGCTATTGAACAGCGATTGGAATGGGCAGGGGTGGGGCACCTCGATTATGACTTGATAACGACCTATGAAAATATGCACTTTTGCAAACCTCAGCCGGCTTATTATGAAGAGATATGTGATTACATAGGGGTTAAACCCAATAAGTGCCTGATGGTAGGAAATGATACCGGAGAGGATCTAATAGCGGGACAGCTAGGGATCAAAACATTTCTGCTTACCAACATGCTCATCGATAAGGGTGCTCCCTTTAAGCCCGATTGGCGGGGAGAATTAGAGCAATTGTTTAACTTCCTCGAAAAAATCTAGAATAAAGCACCATACCTCCGGGGGAAATTACTATTAGAAATTTTACTCGGTGGGGTGGTTATGAAAAATAAGAGCAAAAAGAAAAAGCCCTTGACAGAAAAAGACCTGATGAAGATGGAAATTGCCCGGGAGTTGGGGATCTGGGAACAGATTGAGCAGCACGGGTGGGAATCTCTCAGCAATGCAGCCTGTGGGCGCATTGGGGGTATAATGAGCAAGCGGCTGAAGGAAAAGAAACAAGCGGAACAATAAACGCTATTGGTACCCCGGTTATGCTTGAGCATGACCGGGGTTGTTCTATGTTTGCCCACTACTGTCGAGATATCGTAGCAAGCACGGATTCGGCGGTATGTAGGGGCGACCTGCGGTCGCCCGCGGGTCAATTGTATGTATTAACATAAAACGAAATAACCGGTAGCAAAATACCGCCCTTGCGGTCGCCCACCCTGGGATCGGCGATAAATACCGAATGTCTGTGCGTTATACCGCGGGCGGTCGAAGACCACCCCTGCAATCCTCCATGGGATGCAAAACACCGTTGTAAGCCGGGCCCCAAACCCATCGTAAGCCTGTAGGGGCGACCTGCGGCATGAAGCTGCTTCAACTTCTTTGAGAATTAAGGCTCTGATTGGTTTATAATTATACTGTAGTAAAAAATGTATCTTTGGTGGGGGAAAACAAAAATGAAAGAAATTGAAAGAGTAAGGTCGTTTCTACAGGCTAAGAATCCGGCCATCCGAATTATTGAATTTGAACAGGATACCAGCACTTCCTTTCTAGCCGCCCAGGCCTTAGGAACGGAAGTGGGGCAGATCGCCAAATCCATGCTTTTTAAGAGTAAAAAGGATGATTATATAATGGTGGTATCAACCGGTGATGTGAAAATTGATGCCAAAGCGGTAAAGGATCTGGTAGGGTCCAGGGTGCGCATGGCTAATGAAGTGGAAGTCTTGGACGTTACTGGCTTCCCAGTGGGCGGTGTATGCCCTTTTGCTTTAAAAACTCCTGTGCCGGTATATCTGGACGAAAGCCTGAAAAGGTACCCGGTGGTATATGCGGCAGCGGGTACGGCCAATACTGCGGTTCCGGTTACTTACCAGGAACTGTTGGAGATTACCGGAGGCCAAGCCTGCCGGGTATCAATTGGGGACTAGACGAGGAGATTGCTTATGAATCCTGGTTTTGTACACTTACATAATCATAGTGAGTTCAGCCTCTTGGATGGGGCCTGCCGCATAAAGGATATGGTGGCACGAACGGCCCAATTGGGGATGTCGGCCTGTGCCATCACCGACCATGGTGTATTGTATGGGGTAATAGATTTTTACCGGGAGGCTAAAAAACAAGGCATAAAACCCATTATTGGCTGTGAGGTATATGTGGCTCCCCGCAGCCGGCTGGACAAGGAAGCCAGGATCGATGACAATATGTATCACCTGGTTTTGTTGTGCCAAAATGAGCTGGGTTACAGGAACCTCTTGCAGCTGGTAAACAGGTCATTCCTGGAAGGCTTTTATTATAAACCGAGAGTGGACAGGGAACTCCTGTCCTTATATAGTGAGGGGCTCATTGCCTTATCGGGATGTATTGCGGGAGAGATACCACAGGCTGTTTTAGCCGGGGACTACAATAAAGCCCGGGATTTGGCTTTGGAGTATGAGCAGATTTTCGGCCGGGACAATTTCTATCTGGAATTACAGAAACATGGGATACCGGAAGAAGAGCGGGTTTGTGCGGCTTTGATACAGATCAGCGATGAGACTGGGATTCCTTTGGTGGCCAGCAATGATGTCCATTATATAAACCAAAATGATGCAGCTTATCACGATGTACTTCTATGTATACAAACCGGTAGCGTGATCAGCGAGCAGGAGCGGATGCGATTTCCTCCTGGTGCTGCCTTCTACCTGAAGAGTCCGGAAGAAATGCACTCCCTGTTTTCCGGGCGACCGGAGGCTATCGGCAATACGCTGCTGATAGCGGACAGATGTGAGCTGGAATTTGAATTTGGATCTTTTCATTTACCCCATTTTGAGCTGGAGAAAGACATTACTCCGGAGGAGTATCTCAGCCAACTGGTATGGGAAAAAACCAGGCAGGTTTTTCCCCAGCCTGATTCCATCATAGATGAAAGAATTGCTTTCGAACTGCAGGTAATCAATCAAATGGGTTTTGCCGCCTATTTTTTGATTGTGCAGGATTTGATCAATTGGGCTCGCCACAATAAGATCGCGGTGGGACCTGGGCGGGGTTCTGCAGCCGGCAGCCTGGTTTCCTATGTACTGGGAATAACCACTATAAATCCTCTTGAGTATGGCTTGTTCTTCGAACGCTTTCTCAATCCGGAAAGAGTGAGTATGCCGGATATAGATATCGATTTTTGTTTTGATAAAAGAGAGCGGGTAATTGAATATATTATTCATAAGTATGGTGCGGACCGGGTGGCCCAGATAATCACTTTCGGAACCATGGCGGCCAGAGCTGCCATTAGAGATGTCGGGCGAGCCCTGGATATTCCTTATGGGGAAGTGGATAAAATAGCTAAAATGGTTCCCACCGAACTAGGGGTTACCCTGGATCGGGCCTTGAGCATAGCTCCCGACTTGATGGAGCTGTACAGCCAGGATTATACAGCTCGACAAATAATCGATACTGCCCGGGCTTTGGAAGGAATGCCCAGGCATGCTTCGGTACATGCAGCAGGAGTAGTAATCGGTAAAGAAAGCCTGAGTTACCTGCTGCCTTTGCAGAGAACCGGCGACGGCCATATAATAACCCAGTTTACCAAGGAAACAGTAGAAGATATAGGCTTATTAAAAATGGATATTCTGGGTCTGCGCACCCTGACCGTTATCAACCGGGCGGTTGAAATCATTGAAAAGATCCGGGGAGAAATTATTGATATAGATAATATTGATTTGGGTGATGAGAAGGTGTATGAACTGCTTTCCCAGGGAGATACTATCGGGGTGTTTCAGCTGGAGAGCCAGGGATTGCGGCGCATACTAAAGGAAATGCTTCCCGGTCGTTTTGAGGATTTGATCGCCATCATTGCCTTGTATCGCCCCGGACCTCTGGGCAGTGGTATGGTGGAAGATTTTATCAACTGTAAGCATGGGCGCCAGGAAATAGAATATATTCATCCTATGCTGCAGGATATATTGCAGGAAACTTATGGGGTAGTGCTGTACCAGGAGCAGGTAATGCAGATAGCCAGTATTTGTGCCAACTTCACCATGGGTGAGGCGGATATACTGCGCCGGGCTATGGGGAAGAAAAAGCCGGAGGAGATCATGGCTTTAAGGCAAAAGTTTGTTCTGGGAGCAGCCCAAAATAATATAGATGAGGCTACTGCCACCCGGCTCTTTGATATTATGGAGAGTTTCGCCGGTTATGGCTTCAATAAGAGCCATTCTGCTGCTTATGCCTTGATCACTTACCAGACTGCCTGGTTAAAAACCCACTATCCGGTAGAATATATGTGTGCTTTTTTAAGCAGTGTAATAGATAACCAGGAGAAAGTGGTGTTCTATTTAAGAGAGTGCCAGGGGATGGGAATAAAAGTACTGCCGCCGGATATCAATGAGAGTTTCGAAAATTTCACCGTCAGCGGAAATTCTATTCGCTTCGGCCTGGGAGCTATAAAAAATGTAGGCTTAGGAGCGGTAAAGAGCATTGTTAGTACTAGAAAAGAAGGAAACTTTACTTCCTTGTTTAATTTTTGCCAGCGGGTGGATATGGGACAGGTTAACAAGAGGATGCTGGAAAATTTGATCCTGGCCGGCTGTTTTGATTCTATAGGCATAAGCCGCAAGGAGGCTTTGTCAATTATGGAAGAATGCGTTGAATTATCGGCCCAGATAAAACAATGCCAATCCAGCAGCCAATTGTCATTGTTTGGAGAAGTAATGGATATGGTGGAAGAGCCCCGGCTCAGCTTTAAGGGTGAGTTTCCCTTGTCAGAGAAGCTTAAAAGGGAAAAGGAGGTTTTAGGCTTTTTTGTATCAGCCAATCCTATGGAGGAATACCAGGAAATACTGCCCCTGTTGAGCGGGCAGAGAATTAGTGATTTAGACCGGGCCGATGATGAGACTTATGTCAGACTAAGTGGTATGGTGGTGGATTATCAAAGGCGAGTGAGCAGGAGGGGTGATGCTTATGCCCGCTTCTATCTGGATGATGGTAGTGGAAGAATAGAGGTGATAGTCTTTCCCCGGGCCTTTAAAAGGAATCTGCAATATTTGCAGGACAATGAAGCGGTTTTAATCGAAGGCTTTTATGATATGAGAGATGAGCAACCAAAAATTTCCCTGCAGCAGGCCCGACCCATACCTGAAGTAATCAAAGAACTTCATATCAGAATTCCGGAACAGGTCCAGAATGAGTTCCGTCCCCAACTCTTACAGCTTCTACAGCAGTATCCGGGTTCAGTGGAGGTTTTTTTACACCTTCCCGACCGGCGTATGGTACTATTGCAGGAAAAATATTATGTTAAGGCCCATCTTCAGCTGAAGTCAAGGATTACTGAGCTTTGTGGGGCCAAAAATGTGTGGTTTACGTAAGAGGTCCTCATCCAATCTTCAATCTATTCTGGACCCGGCAGGAATAAGCCAAGAGCTAGATACAGACAGGAGGATTAATGCATGAATGGTGATGGTTTCGGACAAGACTATATTGTGGTCAGAGCGCTGGAAAATGGAGTAACTATAATAGGTTTGACCAGAGGAAGAGATACTAAACTTCATCATACGGAAAAACTGGATAAAGGGGAGATAATGTTTCTTCAATTCACCGAACATACTTCTGCTATTAAAATAAGGGGATATGCAGAAATATTGCACCGATATGGAAGCAGTACCAGCGGAACTGACAGTAGCAAAAATAAAGCCTGAGTTGCCTGGAAAAAATCTAGCTGCTGGCAGAGGTGGCGATTTACCACCATCCAGGCGGCCAGGATTGAGGAGGTAAGGCTTTGCAGAAAATTGCAGTGTTAACCAGTGGTGGAGACGCGTCGGGAATGAATGCAGCCATACGAGCAGTGGTCAGGTCGGCTATATACCTGAAAATGCAGGTGTATGGTGTTTATCAGGGGTTCGAAGGCTTAATAGCCGGGAATCTGAAGGAAATGACCCTGGGCTCAGTGGCCGATATAATACATCGAGGCGGCACCATACTGCAAACCTCCCGCTCTAATTTGTTTATGGAAGAAAAGGGCATAGAAAAGGCTAAGAAGAACCTGGATGAGTTGGGAATTGAAAACCTGGTGGTCATTGGTGGTAATGGGAGTCTGAAGGGGGGATATGAGATTTCCCGCTTGGGGATCAATGTCATCGGAATTCCGGCCACTATTGACAATGATATAGTATATACCAGGTCCATAGGTTATGATACGGCGGTAAATACGGTATTAAACGCTATTAATCATATTCGGGATACCGCTACCAGTCATGGCCGGGTATTTATAATCGAGGTTATGGGACGAGATTGTGGAGAAATAGCCCTGGCGGCAGGGGTTGCCGGGGGAGCCGAGTCAATACTGATTCCGGAAATAAAAACCGATTTGGAACAGATCATTGCCAAAATTAAAGCCGGCATGAATAGGGGTAAACTCCATAGTATTATTATTGTGGCTGAGGGGGTTTATCCGGTGATGGATCTGAAAAACTATATCCTGGAAAGAACCGGGCAGGATACCCGAATTACCATTCTGGGTCATATCCAACGAGGGGGAACGCCTACGGCGGCAGATCGAATCCTGGCCTCCCAGATGGGAAAAATGGCGGTAGATTGTATAGCCAATGGACAGAAGAACCTGATGATTGCAGGCTGGGATGAGCGGCTTCAGACTATACCCCTGGGAGAAGTTGTTAATGGAAGCAAAACTCCGGAGTTGGGAATGTTTGAACTGGCCCGAGTTTTATCCATATAAAAAAGCATTATTTCATGGTCAGGAGGTGAGGCGGTTTGAGAAAAACCAAAATCATATGTACTATAGGACCGGCTAGTGAAGAAGTAACTGTGCTGACCCGCTTAATAGAGAAGGGCATGAATGTGGCTCGCATCAATTTTTCTCATGGCCGGCATGAGGAACATCAAAAAAGGATTGATAATATAAGGGAAGCAGCGTCCATTACCGGTACTCCCCTAGCAATTATGCTGGATACCAGGGGACCGGAGATCAGAACCGGAACTCTGGCTCAGGGTAAGATCATGCTGCAGGGGGGACAGGAATTTATATTAACTAACCGGGAGGTACCCGGAGACGAAAAGGCGGTGCAGATTAGCTATGCTGCTCTGCCCCAGGAAGTAAAACCGGGAGATTCCATACTCCTGGCCGATGGCTTAATAAATCTTCAGGTTAAAGAGTGCAATGAGACTGATATTCTCTGTCAGGTGATTAATGGTGGAGAATTGGGAGAAAGAAAAGGGGTAAATGTTCCCGGGGTGAGGATACAATTGCCTTTTTTAAGTGAGAAGGACCGGCTGGATATCGCTTTTGGTATTGAGCAAGAGGTAGATATTATAGCGGCCTCTTTTGTGCGTAAGGCTGAAGATATACTGGAAATTAGACGAATACTGGAGGAGAATAATGCCGACCCCTTTATCATAGCCAAAATAGAGAGCCAGGAAGGGGTAGACAACCTGGAAGATATAATCAAGGTGGCAGACGGGGTGATGGTGGCCAGGGGCGACCTGGGGGTGGAAATACCTGCGGAGGAAGTCCCCCTGGTGCAAAAGTCAATAATCGAGAAATGTGCCCAAGCCGGCAAAGTAGTTATTATTGCCACCCAGATGCTGGATTCCATGATAGTGAATCCACGTCCCACCCGGGCCGAGGTTTCCGATGTGGCCAATGCCATATTTGATGGAGCCGATGCCATTATGCTGTCTGGAGAAACCGCCGCTGGCAAATACCCGGTGGAAGTGGTGGAAACAATGGCCCGGATCGCCAAAAGGGCGGAAGATGCCCTGCCCTACCAGGAACTGCTGAGAAGAAAGCGCTTGCAGGGGAGTCTGACGGTTACCGACGCTATCAGTTATGCTACCTGTGCCACGGCTATGAATTTAGGAGCATCTGCCATTTTAACCGCTACCCGCTCCGGCTATACAGCTCGAATGGTAGCCAAATACCGGCCCCAAGCTAAAATTGTAGCCGCTACTCCCGATGAAAGGGTATTAAAGCAGATGGCTCTGGTGTGGGGAGTGCACCCGGTACTGATTAAGGATATTGAAGGGACCGATGCTTTGTTGGATGAGTCCATTAATGTAGCCCTGGAAAACGGCTGCATCAAAAAGGGAGACCTGATTGTACTGACGGCCGGAGTTCCTACCGGGCTAAGCGGTGAAACCAACCTGTTGAAGGTTCATATTGTAGGGGATATACTGGTGCAGGGGATGGGCATCGGTAGTACGGCACCCAGTGGAAGAGCCAAAATAGTTCTGTCCCTGGCCGACCTGGACAAGATCGAAGAGGGGGATATAGTGGTTACTACCAATGCCGATAGCTATCTGGCACCTTTGTTGGGACGGATTAAAGCCCTGGTAGCAGAAGAAGGAGGGCTTACCTCCAATGCGGCCATAATGGGGTTAAATGCCAATATCCCGGTGATTGTGGGAGCCAGGGATGCCAGTACCATAATCAAGGATGGCATGCTGCTTACTGTTGATACCCCGCGGGGCAAAGTATATAAAGGCCTAACCAAGGTGCTTTAAAGGCCTAGTCGTATTATTAAGCAGGCGGTCAAAGACTGCTCCTAATTCCGCCAGGAAACCAAGGAGCCATGTTTCGAGCCCGCAGGGGCGACCTGTGGTCGCCCCAGACTGTCCCAAAACTCTTAAAAAGTAGCAGCTCTACCTCCAAAGTGGATGATGATGTGCTATTTCAGGGCCAAAAAGCAAGCTCCAGCTCTAAAATCGACAAATAATCGATATGAAGTGGGGCGATTACAAACCTAATCCATAGTTTTCGGACTGTCTCGCCCGCCATCGAGTGACCATCGTGAATCCGTAGGGGCGATCTGCGGTCGCCCGCCGGGTCGTTACCCGAAATATCGTAGCAAGCACGGCTGGCGGTCAAAGACCGCCCCCTACAATTGCTTATAGGTGTTTGTTGGCAATGATGGGATTGGAAATGCGGATTGACAATGTTTGAATATTGGGTTGTGCTACACCAAAAAGAAGGAGGCAATTTTTTTGCCTCCTTCTAAAACTTTAAATGCTCTTGATAAGCTTCTTGAGCTTGTAACAGGGTAGCATGAGTTTTGAGTGGTATCAGGCTGGCTGTTACCTGCCTAAAAGCTTTACCGGCATTGTTTACAAAAATATTTTATTTGTTCTTCCAAGTGGGTTTCCGTTTTTCAATGAAAGCCCCCATGCCTTCGCTTTTATCTTCCGTGGCACAGCTGTTGCCGAACATATCCGCCTCAATAGCCATAGCGCTATCCAGGTCACACTGCATACCAACGCTGATAGCATGTTTGGCATAGGCTACTGCCAGAGGAGCCTGCTTGATGA
This sequence comes from Syntrophomonadaceae bacterium, assembly GCA_012520725.1. Classification (GTDB taxonomy): domain Bacteria; phylum Bacillota; class Syntrophomonadia; order Syntrophomonadales; family Syntrophomonadaceae; genus JAAYJK01. Next base: position 36,855 of record JAAYNQ010000080.1, read on the forward strand.
TCCTTTTGGCCAATTTCTTGGCTTCTTCCATTAATTGATCGGCAGGGTACACATGGTTTACCAATCCGATCCGATAAGCTTCATCAGCTTTAATGGTATTGGCAGTATAAGTGAGTTCTTTGGCCCGGCCTTCACCAACTAGACGCGGAAGTCTCTGGGTGCCGCCGAATCCAGGTATAATACCCAGGCCTACTTCGGGTTGCCCAAATACAGCGGTTTCTGAAGCCAGGCGGATATCGCAGGCCATAGCCAGTTCACATCCCCCTCCCAGGGCAAAGCCATTTACGGCAGCGATTACCGGTTTCTCCATGCGTTCCAGCTTGCGGAAGACATATTCTCCATAGGCGGAAAACTTGCGGCAGCCGGGTTGATCCATATTATACATCCAGACTATATCAGCGCCGGCTACAAAGGATTTTTCTCCAGCCCCAGTGATAATTACTACTCTAACTTCATCATCGGCATCCAGAGCATCAATAGCCTGTTCCATTTCTTTTAGAACATCGGCATTGATAGCATTCAATGCTTTGGGGCGGTTAATATACATCAGGGCTATGCCTTCTTCTTTTTCAATAATCAGGTTTTCGTAGGTCAACACTTTTCCCCCTCTCTAGCTTGTCCTGTAATAGATCGGCTTATAGTTGGGGTCTACTTATTGTAATCGTAGAATCCCTTTCCGGTCTTCATTCCCAGCCATCCTGCCCTTACCAGTTGCTTTAATGGGGGAGCCGGACGATACTTGGGATCGCCGGTTTCTTCATAAAGGGTCTTACAAACGGCCAGAGCGATATCCACTCCTACCAAATCACAAAGAGTCAAGGGACCCATAGGCCAACCAGCTCCAAGTTTCATAGCGGTATCGATATCTTCGGTGCTAGCCAGTCCTTCGTATTGAATAAATGCTGCTTCGTTCATTCCGGGCAGGAGAATGCGGTTGACAACAAAACCTGGACCTTCTTTTACTTTAATGGGAGTCTTCTTAATTTCTTTGGCAAATTCCATAACGGCATTCAGTGTATCCTCAGAAGTTTGTACCGCCGGAATAACCTCAATAAGTTTCATGATATTAGCAGGGTTAAAGAAATGTACGCCTATTACCTTGTCAGGACGATTGGTGATAGCGGCGATTTCAGTAATGGATAGAGATGAAGTGTTAGTAGCCAGTATTACATCTGGAGCCATCAAGGCATCCAATTTGGTGTAGACCTCTTTTTTGAGGTTCATGTTTTCAGGAACCACTTCAATGATTAATTCAGAATCTTTCAGATCATCGAAGTTTACTGTACCTTTAATTTTCCCTAAAACAGCCTCGGCAGTTCCAGGAGCAGCTTTACCTTTTTCTTCGGACCTTTTTATCTGTTTTTCAATGCTGCCTAAGGCTTTATCTATAAATTTCTGGTCTATATCATAGAGTATTACCTCTTTACCTGCTGCTGCAGTGGCCCAGGCAATACCCAAACCCATAGTTCCAGCACCTAATAAACCTACTTTATTAAATCCCATTAATAAATACCCCCTCAAGTATTTTTCTATTATGTTTTAAAAAAATGCATACTAAAAAAACAGCAATATTCCAAGCATACCCCCTTTCACAAAAATATAACCCCTTTTAATTGAATACCCCTATTGATTAATAATTGAAAATCCACTCCCCTACTTATTATGCAATAAATGTACCAGCCACAGGCAAAATGCTTGTATATTCCGTCATCACGCGGTTTGACGCTTAGCCTGTATATTCCTTGGGATCTTGGAAAATGTCCCCAATTAATACAGTGTGGAGGCCCAAGCCCCAAATTTATCATGCATAGAGATAAATGTCCTAAATTGGGACATTGTCCCAATTTAGGACATTTATAAATCGATATTGTATTTAAGCATCTTCCGGTATAAGGCCGAGCGGTGTATCTTTAAAGATTTGGCTGCCTTGCTTTTGTTGCCAGAGGCTTTCTCCAAAGCACGGATAATAGCTTCTTTTTCCCTTTCCTGCAGGTGTTTTTCCAGTGAGTTGGGAGGGGTGGCTTCCCAGCCTTCCCGGGCCGAAAGCCATATGGTCTGAGGTATGTGTTCGCGGGTGATGGTATCGTGTTCGCAAAAATTAATGGCTCTCTCCAGGGTGTTTTCCAGTTCTCGTACATTACCCGGCCAATGGTAATTTTGAAAACAGGACAGTACCTCGGGTCGGATCAAGTTTACCTTGGTTCCCAGCTGTTCGTTTAAACGACGTAAGAGGACCTGGCAGAGTACAGGTATATCTTCTTTTCGTTCCCGTAAAGGGGGCAGGTTCAGTATCACTACATTTAATCGATAATAAAGGTCCTCTCGGAACTTGTGTTCTTTTACCAGTGTATACAAATTTTTATTGGTGGCGGCGATCACTCTGACGTTTATACGGGTTGAGTTAATTCCTCCTACCCGCTCCAATTCCCTTTCCTGCAAAACTCTTAATAACTTAGCCTGCATGGCCATGGACATATCAGCTACTTCGTCCAGGAATATGGTCCCATTATTAGCCAACTCGAATTTACCCGGTTTACCTTCTTTCCTGGCTCCGGTGAAGGCCCCTTCCGCATAACCGAATAATTCTGATTCCAACAGGGTTTCCGGCACCGCTGCACAATTTACTTTAACAAAAGGACCCTGGCGCCTTGAACTGAGATTGTGGATGGCATGAGCGAATACTTCCTTGCCGGTTCCGCTCTCCCCGGCAATTAAGACCGTGGAAGTAGTGCGGGCGGCTTTCATGGCCAATTTCTTTTGCTTGACTAATTCTTTGTTGTTACCGGCTATATCCTCCAGAGAATACCTGGCACTGCCATGTTCCGCTTCTCTGGCAACTTCATGGGGAGCCGGATAGCTGGGAGAAAAAGTGCTTTTGACTATAACGCCAATGGTCCGGTTGCTTCTAGTTATAGGCAAATACACCAGGTTCAAAATCCTGCCGCTACTGGCGATAGTACGTCCAAACAAAGGCCGGCCTTCTTCAATGGAATGACGTAAGGTGGAAGGAGGAATAAGGGCAGCCAGATTTTCCTTGACATCCTCTTTGGACCGGCATTTGAAGTATTTATAGCAAACCTCGTTAGCCCAAAGAAAACGGCCATGTTCATCAAATACTGCTATTCCTTCATAGGGATTCTGCAGCAGGGAATTGAGCTGATCATCTTCAAAACTGTCAATTACGCGAAAGATAGCATAACAGACAAAAGCATTAGGGCTGACTTCTAATAGTCCCTTACGGATGATCACTTCATTTCCCTTTATGAACGCCTTTTCTTGCACATATAGTTCTCGCTGGCTGATCATGCTGTGAAACTGCAGACCTGGTTTCAAAAGATCCACATGTTTGCCTATAATAGAGGAGGCATCGATGTTAAAAATCTTTTCAGCACTTTCATTCATAAAAATAATGTTTTGGAAGGTATCAGTAATCAGGATACCCTCATTAACATTATGCAATATTGGGTTCATTATTAAGTCATAGCCATGGAAATCTTGATGATGGGACATTATACACCCTCCAGTAATTAAAATTTTATCACATAAGCTGCATTATGTTGATAGATTTCTTGTCAACAGCCAGGCAGATGTACGGGGAAAATCAGGGAAAAGAAAAAAATGCTTTTATAGGTTTTGGACTTGGATGTTTAATGTTGATTGGGCTACTAAGAGCGAAGCAATTTTATATTATGATTCATTTATGCTAAAATCTTAGGAAATGAATCGAAGCAAAAGAAGGTGAGACGAATGAACGATGATATTTTATATAAGCCGGAAGAAATTGCCCAAAAGCTCAAGATAACCAAAGGTACGGTATATGAAATGATTAAGCGAGGGGATCTGGAGGCGCATCGAATCGGAAAACACCTTCGTATTTCCGGTCCTCAATTGGAGCTTTACCTGTTAAAATCCAAAGGTGCGGAAAACCGCTATGAGGCAAGCATAACGCATGAAGATGGTGAAAAGGTGGCCAATATTGGAGCCGGGGTCAATATATATGTAAATACCCAATTGGAGGGATCGGCAAAAGTATCCATACGACCGGAAGATATAATATTGAGCAAGGGGACCTTCACCAGCAGTGCCAGAAACATGCATCAAGGTCGGGTAACCGACATTATCCGTGACAGCAGCAGTGCCAAGGTGGTCCTGGACATAGGTGTCCCTATTATCGCACTTATTACGGAAAAATCATTGAATGAAATGGAAATCAAAATAGGGGATGAACTCTATGCAGTTTTCAAAACCGTAGCAGTAAGAGTTTTTAAATGATAGCTGTTGAAGCCCGGGGCCAAGCCTGGGGCTTTTTATATGTAATAACCCTTGTGTTTTGCCCATATGTTATACTCTATTGTGGAATCCGGGCAGGATTAAGGGGCCAGAGCAGAGAGATTTAGAAAAAGGCCAGTATTTATTAAAGCTGAGCCGGAATAATAAAAGGGAATAAGGCCAGAAATAGAGCCAATAAAATAAATATAGCCATAATTACCCGGCGGGTAAAGGAATCTTTTATCAGGTTTTTATACATAATCCTAATCTGCTTCCAGTGCAGTACAATATGCAAACACAAAAGAAATAGTATGGAATAAGCTAAATAAAGGTGTATGTCACTCCATTGTTGCCGATTCCAGCCCAGCAGGGTTGAATGAACCTTATAGCCATAGCTGGCTCTACTGGCGCTACCGCTCAACAGAACATATTTTCTAACATATCCGGTGCCCAGCAATGCCATCATATTAAGGAACAGCAGAGCATCGATAAGAAAATTGATTTGGGATTTGCTCTTCATAGGCTTACCTTCTTTCAGAAACTGTATATCATCAATTATATATAATCATAGTTAAAAGTATATGTTTAAATGGATAAAGAGAATGTATTGATCTTTTCACCTATTCGTGTGAGGGGTTAAAGTTGGATTAGTGGATTGCATGAGCAATATGGATACAGATTTCACCAGTTTTGTATTCGCCCCAAATATAATAAATAACCCTCAGAAAGCAAATCAGGGGCTTTATAGCCCCAATTTTTCTGATGGTGCCAGAGGTGGGACTCGAACCCACACGCCTCGCGGCACACGATTTTGAGTCGCGCTCGTCTGCCAATTCCGACACTCTGGCTGGATTTATTTTTTAACGCAAACTTTATTATAGTTATCCCGCCCCGGCTTGTCAAGAGCAGCTTTTAAGGCCCAAGTATATTTGAGGTGCAGGTCTTGTGTATTCTGATGCAGGAATTGTTATAATTGAATATAAGTCAGTTGAGTATCTTAAATGAAAAAGAGGATATGAGTATGAAAGAAAAAATCATGCTGGTAGATGGCAATAGCCTGCTTTATCGGGCCTTTTATGCATTGCCTCTGCTGCAGAGCAGCCGGGGGGTTTATACCAATGGGGTTTACGGCTTTTTTACCATGTTTAACCGGATCCTGGCGGAGGAGAATCCATCTCATGTAGTGGTGGCTTTTGATAAGAGCCGGGATACTTTCAGGCAGGAATTGTATAAGGAATATAAGGCCAAGCGTTTAGCTCCACCCGATGAGTTGAAAGGGCAGTTTGGACTGCTGCGAGAGGTGTTAAAGGCTCGAAATATTTGCTATTTGGAATTGGATGGTTATGAGGCCGACGATATAATCGGGACCCTTTGCCGGCAGGCCGGGGAAAAGAAGCTGGAGACGGTAATAGTGACTGGTGATAGCGATACCCTGCAGTTGGTAAGGGATGGGGTTAGTGTAATCATGACCCGCAAAGGGATCAGCGATACCCAAAAGTATGACCCGGCTAAAGTTAAAGAGAAATGGGAAGTAGAACCGGAGCAGATGAAAGACCTTAAGGGTCTGATGGGTGATGCTTCGGATAATATACCGGGAGTGCCGGGGGTGGGAGCCAAAACCGCCATCAAGCTGATTAAGGAATTCGGAGGATTGGAAGAGCTCTATGAAGGGCTGGATAGGGTCAAGGGCAAGAAATTGGTGGAAAAGCTGACCGAGTACCGGGAGCAGGCTTTTTTGAGCCGCCAATTGGGTACTATTGTTACTGATTTAGACCTGGGCTCCGATATGGAGGTTTACAGAATTAAAGAGGCGGATTATGAAGGCTTAAAGAAGATATACAAGGAGTTGGAATTTAACGCATTCCTTAAGGAATTGGAAGATAAGCTCTCAGAGCCATCAGCAGCCCTTCCGGTGGAAGACCTGGAGCTGCTGGAAATAAAAGAAGCAGGTGTGGCAAGAAGCTTGCTTAAGGAAGGTGAAGAGGAAGGCGTTGGACTGCTTCTGGAGAGTGACAGCCAGCATCCTATGTGGGCCAGCTTGCAAGGACTGTACCTGGCCATCCGAGGGCAGGTTTATTATCTCAACCTGCAGGGACAAGGCCAGGCGGGATTGGAGTGGCTTAAGCCGCTACTGGAAAGCAGCAGTATTAAAAAGTATATGCACAATGCCAAATTCGCCCAGGTACTATTGTTAAGACAGGGGGTTAAGCTTCAAGGGGTAGTGGGAGATACTATGCTTATGGCCTATGCTATTGATCCTGCCTTTGATGGCAGTGAATTATCCCTTACCATGTATCGCTATATGAACTTGAATGTGGATCGCAAGAATTATACCTTTCTGGTCAGTCGCTTGAAAGAATTATTTGAGCACTTGGAGCAAAAGGCCGAAGCAGAGCTGAAATCCTTATATTATGAGCTGGAACTACCCCTGTCCAAGGTCCTGGGGGATATGGAATATGCAGGGATCAGGGTGGATAGGGATATACTACTGGATATTTCTCAGGAATTGTCAGAAAGGATAGCTAAGGATGAGGAGAAGATTTATGCACTGGCAGGCAGCCAGTTTAATATCAACTCACCCAAACAATTGGGTAAAGTCCTGTTTGAAGATCTGCAATTGAGGGTAATTAAAAAGACCAAAACTGGATATGCTACTGGGGCAGAAGTCCTGGAAGAACTTTATGAAGAGCATGAGATTATACCGTTGATACTGGAATACCGGCAGTTAAGCAAATTGAAATCCACCTATGCCGATGCTTTACAGGCCTGCATCCATCCCGACAGCGGTAGGGTACATACCATATTCAAGCAGGCCCAAACGGTTACCGGACGCCTTTCCAGCATAGAACCCAATCTGCAGAATATTCCCATCCGGATGGAAGAGGGTCGCAGGATAAGGCGGGCTTTTACGGCCGGGGATGAAAAACACCTGATTGTTTCGGCCGATTATTCTCAGATTGATCTGCGTTCTTTAGCTCATATTAGTGGAGATAAAAACCTTATCAATACCTTTATTCAGGGCATTGATATTCACAGCCGTACCGCTGCTGAGATTTTCCATGTACCACTGGAAGAGGTAAGTCCGGAATTACGTTACCGGGCCAAGGCAGTAAACTTTGGCATAATCTACGGTATCAGTGATTTTGGCCTGGCGCGGGATACTGGGGTAAGCCGCAAAGAAGCCCGAAAGTATATAGATAATTACCTGGACAGCTATCCGGGAGTAAAAAGATATATGGAAGAAATTGTTCACTTTGGGCAGGAGCATGGTTATGTTGAGACTATACTTAAGCGGCGCCGTTACTTGCCGGATCTTAATGCCAGCAATAAAATACGGCAGTCTTTAGCCCGCCGTATGGCTTTAAATACTCCTATACAGGGAACATCAGCGGATATCATCAAGTTAGCCATGATCGAGGTGGACCGGGAAATTGAGTCCCGGGGTCTGAAAAGCCGTTTGCTCTTGCAGGTTCATGATGATTTAATCCTGGAGGTACCCAGGCCCGAACTGGAAGAAGTGGCCTGGCTACTGCGGAATTGCATGGAGAATGCTTATCAGCTTAAGGTTCCCCTGGTGGTTTCGCTTAAGGTGGGAAGCAACTGGTATGAGATGCAGGAATTGCGTTGGCCTGGTTCTGACAATTAGTTTTTGATTCACCTGCAAAAAGTTAGGCCTAATATCCCTCACAGGTTTTCGCCTGACCAGCATCAAAGCAACTGGGCTAGGGTTGGCTGGGGACCAGCAGTTAATTTGGGGATACTCAATGAGCTGGATACCGCAATAGTTTTTAGTGGCAAAGGAGGCCATTATGCCTGAATTACCGGAAGTAGAAACCATAAAAAGGTCCCTGGCCGTTAACCAGGGAGCTAGTGTTCTAAGGGTTGAAGTTATTAGAGGGGATATGATAAAGAAGAGGGATTTTGAGCCTCAAGCAGTATACGGGACCCCTATCCAAAAGGTGGGGCGCCGGGGTAAATACCTGATTTTATCTATGGGCGGGGGCCATCATCATATAGTGATTCACCTGGGCATGAGCGGGCGTTTTTATATGTTGGAGCAGGAAGTGGAAATACCGGAAAAGCATGTTCATTTAGTATTTTATCTGAATAATGGTAAAAAGCTCATATTTCAGGATCCTCGGCGTTTTGGCGGGATATGGTTGCTGAACAATCTGGAAACTGTTACCGCCAGGCTGGGGAAGGAACCACTGCAGCGGGATTTCAATGCCGCTTACCTGCAGTCCATTATTAAAGGCCGGCGAACAGCCATTAAAAATCTGATCCTGGATCAAAGTCTGATAGCCGGCATAGGCAATATCTATGCAGATGAGGCTTTGTTTCTAGCCCGTATCAGGCCGGATCGAGCAGCAGCTTCCTTAAACCCTGAAGAAAGCCTGCGATTGAGCCGGGCTATAAAGCGAGTACTCAAGCAGGGTATTGAAAAAAGGGGAACCACTTTTAGGGATTACCGGGACGGAAACAATGCCCGGGGTGGCTTTCAGGAAGATCTGCAAGCTTACGGAAGAGAAGGGAATCCTTGTTTAATATGTGGGAGCCTTATGGTCAGGGCAAGGATTGGAGGGCGCAGCAGTCACTATTGCCAGTCATGCCAGAAGTAGGGGCTTAGGTAACACTTTAATACTTTTATCCATATAGTAGATATATATTATGCTATAGGGATAGAGGTGGCTCCCTTGGAGTTAATCAGCTCAATTCTATTTGGTCTGGCGGTCAGTGCTGATGGGTTCGCGGCCGGTATGGCTTATGGAGTTAAGAAGATAAAGATTCCCATTTTTTCTTTATTGGTTATTGCCCTGGCTTCAGCTCTGGCAGTAAGCATTTCCATGTTCTGCGGAAGGGGGCTGGCGATGGGTTTAAGCCCGGAACTGGCTTCCCGCCTGGGGGCTTTAACTATCCTGGTCTTAGGATCCTATTTTGTTTTGCAGGCTTTGGGAGAGAAAATCAGCACTATAGATACAGAAGCTGAACAGCCTATCATCAGCGTTTCCATAAAACCCCTGGGGATTATTGTTCAAATACTGAAGGAACCAGCCCGGGCTGATTTTGACTGCTCAGGAATCATCAGTGCCCGGGAGGCATTTTTTTTGGGCCTTGCTCTGGCCTTGGATGCTATGGGAGCAGGTGTTGGGGTAGCCATGGCCGGTTTGAATATTTTTTATACTGTCCTGGCGGTGGGTGTGTTAAAATTTATATTGGTGAATTTAGGATTACTTGTTGGGGCTTTTTTTAATCAAGCCTGGATAAAAAGCTTGTCAGCAGTAATATCTGGTTTGATATTAATCATAATAGGTATAAGTGAGTTTATCTAAAAGTTGGTGATAAGTTGAAGATTATAGGCCTTACCGGAGGCATAGCCAGCGGCAAAAGCACGGCAGCCCGTACCCTGCGGGAATTAGGAGCCATAGTTATTGACGCTGATGAAGTGTCTAGATTTGCAGTAGAACCAGGCCAGCCGGCCTGGCGTGAAATAGTAGAATTCTTTGGCCGGGATATTTTAAACCCGAATAATACTATTAACCGGGAAAAATTGGGACTACAGGTTTTTAGCCAGCCCGAATACTTGAAAAAGCTGAACCAGATCACTCACCCCCATATAATGGAAGAAATAAGAAGGAGAATGAAAGCAGCAGCCCAGGAACAACCTAAGGGTATCTTGATATTGGAAGTACCCCTTTTATATGAAACCAGGATGGAACGCCTCTGTGATTTGGTATGGGTGGTCTGGGTAGACTCAGAAACCCAGATAAAGCGTTTGATGGCAAGAGACGGCATCAGTCGGACAGATGCCCTGAAAAGGATCGAATCCCAGATGCCCTTGGACGAAAAAGCCCGGAGAGCCGATCTGCTCATTAATAATAACGGTAGCCCTGATGAAATGAGGCAGTTTATTATAGATCATTATCATCAAATAGCCCGGGAGTATGAATAGGGCCGACGATTAATAGCAATCCCGTTCATTTAAGCAAAGGAGCAGGAGAAGAAAGGATACATTCCTATCAAAAAAACCATAGTCAGGAGAATAATGCTTGAAAAGAAAAGCAAGAAAGAGATTTTCTGTGGTATTATGGCTGTTTATACTGTCTTTTTTAGCCGTAGTTATTACCTTTCCCAAGTGGATAGTCTTATTTTATCCTCAACCCCATCGGGATATTGTTTTTAGTTCTGCCTATGAATACGGGGTAGATCCCTACCTGGTTTTTGCCATTATCAGAGCTGAGAGCAAATTTGAATCCTCAGCCGAGTCACCGGTAGGGGCTAAAGGTTTAATGCAGATTATGCCTGATACTGCTCGTTGGATTGCCTCCCAGCATGGTTGGGAGGACTTTGATACGGCCCAGTTGCATCAACCCGAGGTTAATATACGTCTTGGTTGTTGGTATTTGGCTAAGCTTAACCAGAAGTTTGAAAATAAGCTGCCACTGGTCATAGCAGCCTATAACGCTGGAGAGGGTACGGTAGGAAAGTGGCTTGAAAGCGGTAAATGGGACGGAAACACCAAAACTTCGGATGATATACCCTTTCCCGAAACCCGTAGCTATGTTAAAAATGTCATGCAGAATTATGAAGCTTATCTAGCCATTTATGCCCGGCATTACCAGAAAGAGTAAATCAGGCCGGTAAAAAGAAAAGTAAAAAAGCAGGGGCTGTGGTCCATACTCAGGCTTAGGATCCAGCCTCTGCTTTTTTGCCTTAAACGGCAAATAAAGCTAAAAAAGGAATAAACAGGGTGCTTGTCTAATATAATTTTCCAGGACTATTATGGAGAGGAGAATCGATTTGAATACCAATCAAAGAAGAGCTGTAGTGGTTCTGGCAGTGCTGGGATTCCTATTAGTCACTGGCATCATCTACCTTGACAAGAGAGCTGCTTACACCGCCAACCTGGATCAGCGTACTTTTAATTTAGCCCTGGTAGGTACTATAGATTCCCTGGCACCGGCCTTGTTGGATAGCCATCCGGAAAAAGTTCTGGCTGCAGCCATGTATGAAGGACTGGTTTATTACGATGAGGAGAGTAAGAGTATAAAACCCTTGCTGGCCAGTGACTGGAGGTACTCTTCGGATGGCAAGAGTCTTACCCTTAACCTGAAGCGCAAAATAAGCTTTCACAATGGTAAAAGAATTGAGGCGCAAGATGTAAAAAAGGCGTGGGAAAACAGCTTTTCCACTACCAAAGAATGGGCTAATATCAGTCTGTTTTTATCCATACAAGGAAGCCAGGAGCGCTTGGATGGAAAAAGTGCAGAAATCAACGGTATTCAGGTTATTGATGCTGGAACCATAAGAATCCAGTTTAATCAGCCCAATGCTGCCTTTATATTCATGCTTACCAATCCTGTTTTCTGGGTATACGATACTGAAGACCAGGTAGAGCCCGCTCCGGGCAGCGGACCCTATAAGATTAAGGAAATAAAGGATAACAAGGAATACATCTTGGAGAGAAATGAAAAATATCATAGAGGCATGCCGGCCTTGGGAGGTATTAAAGCTCGGGTTTATGCTAACGGCTCTGAAGCTTTGGCCGCTTATCAGGCTGGAGGTATAGATTATCTGGATTCTCTACCCCTGAATCACTTGCAGTCCTTAAAGGATAATCCCCAATACAAAAAACTGTTAATTACCAAACCTTTATATAATGTTTATCTTCTGGGCTTCAATGTGAACCGGGAGCCCTTTGTCGGCAACTACCTTCTACGCCGGGCTTTAAATTATGCGGTGGATAGAGATTTGATTATCGATGAAGTAATGGGAGGCTCCTACCGGGCTGCTAATAGCATTATTCCTCTAGGTATGTCGGGTTACCAGCGGGATATGAGAGGATACAGCTACGATCCCGAGAAGGCCCAGGAATTGCTGGAAGAAGCCGGTTTTCCCCTGGGTGAAGGGCTGCCTCCCCTCACCCTCACCTATAACCAGGACGATGGCCATCAGATGGTAGTGGAGTCAATCGCAGCCCAATTGGCAGAGTTGGGGGTGAAGGTGCAACTACAACCGGTGGACTGGAAGTATTACAAGAAACAGCTGGAGGAAATGAGCTTAAGTTTCTTCCGGATGGAATGGACAGCTGATTATCCTGATCCAGACAGCTTTTTGTATAGCATGTTCCATAGCAGCAAAGTAGGAATGGGCAATTATTTTAATTACCATAACTCCCAGGTAGACAAAGTCCTGGAGGCTTCCCGGGAAGAGGTAAAAAGTCAGCAAGAAAGGATAAAATTACTTAACCGGGCTGAACAGATCATTATAGATGATGCTCCGGCTCTGTTTTTATTCCAAAGCAGTGCAGCCGCTTTGGCTGGGCCCAATGTAGAAAAATTGCAATTAAATGGGATGCAGATGATAGATTGGTACGGGGTGAAATTGATGGACCCAAGCGTGGAAAAGGTATAAGGACCATCCTTGTAGGGGCGAGCTGTGCTCGCCCGCCGGGTCGGCGATAAATACCGTATAATCAGGCATTATGCCGTCGGAGGTTTGTAGGGGCGAGCTGTGCTCGCCCTCCGGTTGTTTACCGAAATAACATGCACGGGTGGATAAGCAATACGCATATTGGACTTAAGGCCCGGGCGGGCGGTCGAAGACCGCCCCTACAGAACGAACCCCTGTATTTCACTTATAAAAAATCTTTATTCTAAAATATATGCTTTGGAAAGTGCATATAATTCAACAGGGATTTTGTGAGTGTAAAGAATGTGTTAAAACTTTCGCGAAAATCACCGGTCCTTTATTGTTTGGCAGTTTCGTAAGTACAAAGGATGTGTTATAAAACAGGGGGGAGAAAATGGATAAAAAGGATTATTCCCAACTTAAGGTATTAGCCAGTCAACTGGAGGGGCAGGTATGTAAGGAACTACGGCCGGTAAAGAAATACTACCAATTGATGGTTTTTTCCGGAGTATTTAGTGCTGAAGCCAGGATAAACCGGTACCCGGTACCTGATCCCAAAACCGCCCTGATAATTATTGATATTATCCTATCCGAATTTAAGCAGTTGGGCCATGATGACTGTCTCTTTTCTCTGCAGTATAAAGATGACCTGGATGAAGAGTGGAAAGACTGGAAGGGCAAGCGGGGCCACAGTATATGTGAATATGAAATAAATGAGAATTTTATTATGATACCCCCGGTATAAAGGGTTACTTTGTGTAGGGGCGACCGGCGGGCGGTCGAAGACCGCCCCTACAGAGGTGGCCCGGGGTCCATGATCAACGTAGCAAGTTGGTAGGGGCGACCTGCGGTCGCCAGCAGTGATTGCCTATTTTGGGGGATAAACCCTTATCGTGTAAAACCCAGAATCAGCAAAAAAAGCCAGTGAGAAAACTAATGGCTATACCGGCGGGCGGTCCAAGACCGCTCCTACAGAGGTGGCCCGGGGTCCATGATCAACGTAGCAAGTTGGTAGGGGCGACCTGCGGTCGCCAGCAGTGATTGCCTATTTTGGGGGATAAACCCTTATCGTGTAAAACCCAGAA
>JAAYNQ010000081.1 GCA_012520725.1 Syntrophomonadaceae bacterium
CTAATTACCTGGGCAAGCAGATTGCCGCAGCCGGCCTAAGGGATCTGAGTGTTCACACGGAAATGATGGCTGATGCCTATGTGGACATGTGGAAAAATGGCTGTATTACTGGGCGGAAAAAAGAAATGGATCGCAAACGGATAGTCTGCGCATTTGCCCTGGGATCCCCTGAACTTTATGAATTCATGGATCGAAATCCCATGATTGCCAGTTATTCTGTGGACTATACCAACGATCCCTGTGTTATTGCCAGGATTTCCAACATGATATCTATTAATGGCTGCCTGGAAGTGGACTTCTATGGACAGGTGGTTTCAGAAATGCAAGGGCCTCGGCAGATTACCGGTACCGGAGGACAGTGGGATTTCGTGCTGGGGGCTTACCATTCTCCGGGGGGCAAGAGCTTTTTATGCACCTCATCTACCTATATTGATAAAGAAGGCCGGATGCAATCCAAGATTAAACCCCTCTTGACCCCAGGAGCTGCCTGCACCATTTCCCGACAGCTTACCCATTACGTGGTAACCGAGTATGGCAAAGCCTTGCTCAAGTGTCAATCCATTTGGACGCGGGCTGAGCGTTTGATTGAGATCGCCCATCCCCAATTTAGAGATGAACTTATTAAGGAAGCTGAGAAGATGGGATTCTGGAAAAGGAGCAATAAGATTGAACCCTAGGCCCTGCTTTGATATTATGTTTAGGTACGATTAGTATAAACAATACCTACTAGCATGATATTGGCTTATTAGACTCATAAAAATGTTGCCAGCAACACCTGGCTTATACACATTAGCCGAATCAGCAGTGAGCAAAATATTTATAGGGGGAGATGAAGTTGAGTTATGGGCAGGATTATCGCCGTAAATTGGTGTCTGCCAATCAAGCGGTAAAGCTTATCAAGTCAGGAGACTGGATAGACTATGGGTCTATGAACGGGCAGGTGGTCAGCCTGGATAGAGCCCTGGCGGCTAGAAAAGATGAGTTAAAAGACATCAAGGTATGGAACCTTTTAAACAGTTATCCCGCCCGGATATTGGAAGTTGATCCTGACGGGGAAGTCTTTACCTGGAATAGCTGGCACCTTTCGGCTCGGGATCGCCAGCTGATGAAAAGCGGGCGGCCGGTTTTCTATTCCTCTATTCGTTATTCCGAACTGCCTCGCTATGTTAGAGAGCATATTGAAGCTCTGGACGTAGCTATGCTGCAGGTTGCTCCTATGGATAAACATGGTTTTTTCAATTTTGGCCCCCAGGGTTCTCATAGCCGGGCGGTTTGCGATCGGGCCCAGGTGATTATAGTAGAGGTAAATCAGAATATGCCCCGTTGTCTGGGAGGATATGAAGAAGGGGTACATATTTCTGAGGTGGATTATATTGTAGAAGGCGAAAATCCCCCTCTAGCCCAGTTGCCGGATACGGTATTCAGCCAGGTGGATGAAAAAGCGGCTCGATATATTATAGAAGAAATGGAGGACGAGTGCTGCATACAGCTGGGAATTGGGGGAATGCCCAATGCAGTAGGAAAAATGATCGCCGACTCGGATTTGAAGGACCTGGGCTGCCACACCGAAATGCTGGTGGATGCCTATGTGGATATGTTCGAGGCCGGTCGGCTGACCAATGCTAAAAAGAATATTGATCCGGGTAAAATGGTATATACTTTTGCCGTGGGATCGCAGAAACTTTATGATTTTATTGATAATAATCCGCGCTGTGCCATGTATCCGGTTAATTATACCAATGATCCTGCGGTGGCGTCCCGGAACGACAAATTGGTTAGTATCAATAATGCTATTGAAGTTGACCTGTATGGGCAGGTCTGCGCTGAATCAGTGGGTACCCGGATTATAAGCGGCACTGGCGGGCAGCTGGACTTTGTTCTGGCCGGTTATCAATCCAAAGGAGGCAAATCTTTTGTCTGTTTGCCATCCTGTAATATAGATGATCAGGGGAATATAGACAGCAGAATAGTGCCGGTATTAAAAACCGGAGCCATAGTCACTGATCCCCGCTCAGTAGCCCAATATATAGTTACAGAATACGGCAAATTTAACCTGAAGGGCAAAACTGTTTGGCAAAGGGCTGAGGGTCTAATCAATTTGGCTCATCCCCAGGTAAGAGATGAATTGGTAAAGAAGGCCGAAGAACAAGGCATCTGGAGAAAGAGCAACCGCTAATGCAGCAGGGCGCTGCTATTCTTTCATCAACAGGATAATGCCTGCTAATCCACCAGGGGGGTTTTAGCCGGCATTTTATTTACTTATAGTTTGGTTCAGCCCGTGCTGTGATTACTCTATACTGACCATTGCTGTAAAAAGCTTGGCGTATTGGGTTTTGGGTTGAAGGGAATCATTTATTTTTAGGGTCAAACTTAACTGCATTTGGCTGGCGAGTTAAGCTTGGCCCTTTTATGATATAATTTTCTTAATATAATAAAATATACCAGTAATTTTTATTAATGGATTAAAATATGGGGAAACCATGGAAGATTTCATGCTGTGGGGGGAGCAGAAATTGGAAGTTGGACGCTTACTGGAAGCTTTATTTACCGAGAACCAGTTTATGGCAGCAATGATTGTGGATGATAAAGGCAGGATTATCTCAATTAGTGAAACCTATTTGCAAGTCTTGAATATAAAGAGGGAAGAGGTCCTTGGCCGTCCGGCCAAGGAAATAACGCCACATACCAGGGTCATGAATGTACTCAAAAGCGGAAAAGCAGTAGTTGGTTACAACTGGCGTATTAATGACTATAATATGATAGCCTCTACCATACCTATTTTCCGGGAGGGCAAGGTGGCAGGTGCTTTTGCTTACAGCCTATTTATGGATATTTGGAATGCTCAGGATACCATTGAAAACTTAATCACCGAATTGAATATGTATAAAGATGAAGTGGGTAACCTGTACAAGGCTAAATATAGCTTCGACGACCTTATTGGCAATAATGAAGCCTTCCGTCAGGCCAAGAAATTTGCCTGTCAGGTAGCCCAGCATACTATTA
>JAAYNQ010000082.1 GCA_012520725.1 Syntrophomonadaceae bacterium
AACTGACCTGAATAGTCAGTTTTCCAAGGAGGAATTATCGGCTTATATTCCTGAGTTTATAGAAGAAGGGCATATAAATGGAGAGAGCCTTTATGTGTTCCCTACTGCTAAATCAACGGAAGTATTGTTTGTTAATACTACTTTATTCAATAGATTTGCTCGAGATACTGGGGCTAAAATCGAGGATCTGCAATCCTTTGAAGGTATTGCCAGGACTGCATGTCTTTATTATGAATGGACTGATGGGCAAACACCTGATCTTGCCCATGACGGTAAAATGTTCTATATGCCTGATTCGCTGTTTAATTTCTCACTAATAGCATGCAAACAGTTGGGGACAGAGATGATCAATGATGGCAATTACTACTTTTCCACACCCCAGTATAAAAGGATATGGGATTTTTATCATGAATCTGCGGTTTTAGGACGGTTTGCGGCTTTTGAAGGCTATGCTACCGACTTATCAAAAACCGGTGATATAGTTTGTTCCACCGGATCAACGGCAGGATTATCATTTTTCTCACCCACAGTGACCTATGCAGACAATACCTCCGAAGCAATTGAGCTGGCAATCCTTCCCTATCCCGTTTTTGAAGGGGGTAAAAAGGTGGCTATTCAAAGAGGTGCTGGTATGTGTGTAATCAAATCCACCCCAGAGAAGGAATACGCTGCCGCCGTTTTCTTAAAATGGTTTACCAGCCCCGAGAATAACTTGCGCTTCGTTTCATCTACCGGCTATCTTCCGGTAACTAAAGAAGCCTTCGGGGAGATTATGTCCCAGAAAATAGATAAGGTATCTGACGAGCGGATAAAGAAACTGCTGCAAACCGCCAGGATAATGCAGCAAGAATATGAGTTCTACATTCCTCCACTGTTCGATGGGATCGATGAAATGCAGAAGAAATATGAGAGCCAACTCGGGGAAGTAACAGTAGATTCACGAACATCACTAGAACATCTTCCTGACAGTGATAAAAACTCTGCATACCAAACACTGGCTCCTGCCGCCTTTGACGATTTTATAAAAAGCCTTTCGATAAATTAATCTGTAATGGAGCTATGCACATTGAGAAACATACTAAACCAGGCAGGTCAAAACTTGATAAAGCACTGGAACGCTTCAACCACCTGTGGTATTCCCATGAACATAAGACTTTTTCTCTTATTGATTGTAATGCTTGTTACGATAATTTTGGGAGTAATCGCTATACTATTAATCACCGGTACTTTTACTGCCGGTCTGGATGAGAAAGAGACATTGTTTCAAAATGAACTACTTCATACTTCGGAGAAGATTTCCATGCAATATGGTGAGCTCTCCGTACAAGTCATCGAGTTTTCCGGGGAATTATCACGTAATATTGAAGAAAAATCGCAAGAGTTAAGCATACCAGTCTCTGAATTAGCCAAGCACCCCGATAAATTAGAAAAAATTATATCAGATCAATTCGATATTACTTACTTCTTTCTGGAAAAGTCCAAAAGCAGCGGCATTTTCTTTGTTTTGGACGCTACCGTTAATCCCACTCTTTACAATTCGCAAAACTCCAAAGCAGGTTTGTACTTAAAGAACATGGAGCCTAATATAATCAATTCATCTCATCCCAACATTATTGTACTGCGGGGTTTTCCCAGCCTAGGACGCAAGAATTCATTATCCCTGCATACCCAGTGGAAAATGGAATTCGATGTTAGCAACGCTTCCTATTACCATCTTCCCATGGAAGCAGCTCGTTCTAACCCCCAACTACCGTTATCCCGGCTCTATTATTGGACCCCAGTTCTAAGTTTGCCGGGAACCAGTGAAGAAAGCATGATCTGCTCGGCCCCTTTGATTGATTCTCAAGGCAATGTTTTTGGTGTATGTGGTTTAGATATAAGCAAGATGTTATTTAAGCTGGCATATAAGCCCCCAATAAGCGATTATAATAGTTTGATATATATCCTCGCTTCCTATAACGGCTCAATCATCAACCTGCGTGAGGCCATGATAGCCGGAGCTTATTCATCCAGAATTATGTCAAAAAGAGAATCGCCCCTCAGCATTTCTCAGACTAAAGGGACTTTTCACTCCTACCACCAAGGAGAGGACAATTCCTTCTGGGGACTTCACACTCCGATACACATGTATCCGGAAGGATCGTCTTTTGCTGACCAACAATGGATAGCAGTAGTTATGATTCCGGAAGAAGATATTGTACTATCGATGACCCGTTTTAATATGCTGTTAATATCTTTGCTGCTAATCCTGGTTATTGTAGGTATAGCCGCTTCATTAATAATAAGCAAAAGATTCTTGAAGCCCATCTCGAAAGGCTTGGAGCTTATCAAGTCAGAGGACTTGAGTAAAGCTCCCCGGACCAATATACCGGAAATAGACGATCTAATAGAATTCCTGGCCCATCGCAATCAAAAGCTATATGAGGGAGCCAAACAAAAAAACCTGTCTTTTACCCTCCTCGACGAATTTGCCCGGAATACAGAAAGCCTCTCGCCTTCGGAACGCTCAGTGTATGAGCTCTACGCTCAAGGCTATACTGCCAAAGAAATAGCAGAAACCCTGTGCTTAAGTATAAACACGATTAAAACCCACAGCAAACATATTTATGCCAAACTCAATATAACCTCCCGGGCGGAGCTCCTTTTATATGTGAACCTCTTGGAAGAAGTAGATAAGGAGAGGCGACAAACAGAAAACCGCTAAGGCTTCAGCCCCAATACAATCCTGGGATTTAGGAGGATACTGCTTGAGGTAATAACCCAGTATCCCCTAACCGGTAGCTGCAGAATTCATATTGGTTTATACTGAACCGTTATCCCTGACAGAAGCTTCTGTGATTATTTACAGTTTAACATCTACCCATCTTCTGGCCTGAATACTGTCAGCTTCAACCTGGCAGTCCAGGGCCAGGATTTTAACCCCCTGCTGCCGGGCCTTTATTAAGGCCTCCCCGAAGGCAGGGTGGGTTTTATGGTTAGGGGTAAAATAGAGCACATCTTTCATCTGTATGATAAAAAAGAGGTAAGCCTCATAGCCTTCTTCCAGGGCCTGGCAAAGATGATTTATATGCTTAATGCCCCTTTCAGTTGGGGCATCAGGAAACAAGGCTACCCCCTTTTCTTCCAGAGTAACCCCCTTGACTTCCACCAGTACTTTTCTTGATTCACTTGCCATATAAAAATCCAGCCGGGAACTGCCGTATCTATACTCCGCTTTGATTAGGTTTATGTCCTGGAATAAAAGGCTTTCGCTCAGCCATTCACGAAAAACCTTATTAGGCACCTGACTGTCAATATTGATAAGCCTTTGACCCTTGTACACTGCGATTATACCATAATTGGTTTTTCGCTGGGGGTGCTTAACCTCCTGAATCACAATATCCGCACCAGGTATCAAAAGTTCGTGACATCTGCCGGTGTTTTTGACATGGCATACTTCGGGGCGGCCCTCAACTTCAATATGGGCTATGAATCTATTGGGACGGGATAGGAATTTTGCTCGCTTTATATCTTTATACTTCATATACTTTGCTTTTCAATCCTCGTTTCTAATTCCCTGTCCTCAGCACCGGCATATCCGCATTGTGCAATATGCCCTTAGACAGTGTGAAGCAACCAATGGCGGCCACTAATTCCCATAAAGCCAAGACCCCAAGTCCGATCAGCACTCCGCTCCCCTCAATATTACTGCCAATAACAATAGCGGCAATTAGACCGGGCAGCATAATAACCATTACCGCAATGGTGTAAATAAAAAGCAGGAGTCCGGCACTGATGTCCGCACCGGTCCAACGAAGAGAGAGATAGTTGATGCCTAACAAGAGAAAAGAAAACAGGGTGTAAACCAGTATAGCAACAAGAATCAACCCAAGGGATTCGCCCATGATCAGGCCTGCGATGCCGAAAGCTGCCACACTTTCCACCAGTACCTTAAACACAATTTCCAGGTTGCTCCAAACGATTTTCTGAAAAGAGCTGGCTGGAATTAGGTAGATATAATGCATATAAATTTCTTTCAAGCCCCGCCCGGTTCCGATCATGAAAATCTGTATCCACATCAGAATTTGCAGCAAAACTAGAATCCCGCCGTCCTCGCCACGCAGGAACCAAGAAAACAAAGCCGTACCTAATATCATTATTATGGACCACGTTCCCCAAAGGCCGAGATGGTTGGCACGAAAGGATTCCCGCAGGTGCTTGTAAAAAATGGTGCTGGGTCCCAGACCTTTGATACCGGTTTTGGCAAGCTTTATTTTTTTGGTCGATGATGCTTCCGGGTTGATCTGTCCTTCGGACAAGCCCCGTTTTTTCTCAAAAGCGCTTTCGGTAGCAACCAGTACGTCTTCATAATAATCGGGATTGCTTAAAGCAATATAGAGTATCAGGAGTATTCCTGATAGCAGTAGCATACCGAAAAACAAGAACCCATTACCCAAATCCCCAGAAATGAAGGAAATCACCCCGGCTGACGCCCATCCCGCCACCGGTGTCCAATCAGTGAACGGCGATTCCAGAATCCTTTCCAGTGCCAGAAGAAGATCGCCTGTTTTTACCAGCTGCAGGCCGGTATAGGCTATTAGCGGGATAAAGGCGACAATGGCAAGCATTCGAACTATCATTTGCCGCCTCGGTCTTCCGTTGCTCAGGCTGTAGATCAAAAGCGACAGGATTTGGAGGACTCCGACGGCTAACATAAAGCCGAGCAGAAGCAGGAGCACCCCATCAAAGCCTACCCCAAAGCTCACGCTGAGAGAATTGCTTTGAAACAGGATAAAAAACCCAGCCAGAAAAGCCATTTTTGCCATACGCACGATGCCGTACATGAGGATCATACGGGAGCTAACCGGTGAGACAAACAGTAAATTGACATCATTCATGTCGAAAATAACGTCTCCTTTGGCCAGGCCTTTTTGGATAGCGGTCACGACAAAAATCAGAATCAATAGGAACAGGATACCCTTAAGCCAGACCAGATCAAGGGAAGCTTCTGTGCTTTGGCGGGTGGTAAACAGCGAAAGAATAAAAATACCGCCAATCCCTGCAATCACCAAGACCCATAACAGCAGCTTGGCCGGTTTTCTTCCAAGTTCCAACAGAGTGTTTTTAGCGCTTCTTAACAACAGAAAAACAAGACTGTTCATGGCCTGTCCTCCTGGCTTCCTTCAGTGATGTTGAAATATACATCTTCCAGGCTTTGGCCCACCTCAAGATCGGTTCGATGGCAAACACGGGCGATCCTGCCTTTGACCATGATGTAGGTTACATCCCAGTCTTCTTCCACGCTTTCGATCATATGAGTGCTGACCAACAGGGCACAGCCGCTGTCCCGCAGCTGGGCAATGATCGCCTTGAGTTCCCGGATCCCATGCGGGTCAAGGCCCACCAGGGGTTCATCCATAATAACAGCTTTAGGCTGGGGCAGGAGGGCGCAGCAGACACTGACCTTTTGCTGCATTCCTTTCGAAAGCTCTTTACCCAGCTTCATTTTTTTATCGTCCAGCTCAAAGCGATGGAGCAATGCCTCTCCTCTTTCCTCCCAATCCTCCAAGCGGTACGCTTTAGCAATGAATTCCAGGTGCTCACCCACTGTCAGCATCGGGTATAGCACTGGAAATTCCGGCACATACCCTAAAAGCCGTTTCGCCTCAACTGTATTGTTTTCTTGCCCATTGATGGTAATGGTACCTTGAAAACGCAATAGGCCACAAATAGATTTGATCAGGGTTGATTTGCCAGCTCCGTTGGGGCCTAGCAGTACTGCCAGCTCACCTCGTCCTACGGACAGGTTTATATTATCATTGGCCACTAGCTTGCCGTATTTTTTACTCATGTTCTGTACGTCAATCATATAAATATCTCCCTTAGCACTATAGCATTATTGCCTAAAATCTTTATAAGGTTAACTTGACTTTATCCTAATGTCAAATTAATGATCTTTTACTTAAGACTACTTCTTCCGGTCATGGCCTCTTGAGTTAACTAGCAATATAATCCGATATTTATATTAACTAGTTTAGCTACTCATGGAGATGCAAGCAGAACATCAATATTGTCCAGCCCTATTCTTACCATAATAAACTCTTTATTATTCGATTCCTACCCCAAAAATCATTTGTCTCATATCGTATTAATATATATAACTTTTATCGCATTATTGTTTTTATGCTGAAAGGAGTCGAATAATGGATACCAGAAGGCTATGCCATATGGCTGCAGCGTTATTTATTACAGTGGCCCTCTTATTTAATCCTTCGGCCACTTATGCCAAGAGCTATAATCCAAGCCCATGGGCTGATCAAATAATAGCTTATGCCACCACGGCAGGAATTTGCCCCAAAGACTTTGATGCCCGGGCATTTACTGATAATATCACCCGCCAGGAATTTTGCGAATTATTAATAAACACCTGTCGCAGCTTTCATATTTCACTGCCAACTGCTCCTGAATCCCACCCATTCAAAGACACCGGGGATATCAATGTAGAGTATGCCTATTTATTGGGTCTGACCAATGGTACAGACATTAACACCTTTAGTCCGGATATGCCACTTAGCAGGGAGATGGCAGCTGTCATGCTATCCAAATTGTTAACACTTTTTCAATCCACCCCGGATTATAAGAATATCTCTATACCATCCAAGGGCTCTATTTCCTATCGCCCGCCTTTGGACCAGCAGGAGGCAGTTAAAATACTAACAGCATACGCTGTAGACAGCAATCTCATTTCTGATTGGGCCAAAATTTATATGGCCGATCTTATTAATCATGGTATCCTCCAGGGTAGCGGAGGCGGCAGGCTGGAGCCCAAGAGCAAACTAAGCCGTGAACAGGCGGTAATATTGTCATTTAATGTATTGACTTATTGTGATGAAAGGAGGATTCAGGCGGCTGGAGTGACAGAATGTGTTCTCCCTAAGCCCACAGGTATATTTATCTCCCCATCATATTATCAGGGCGATGTTTATCTTAACTGGAATGACCTTCCTTTAGCCTCAGCCTATGATGTCACTGTATATAAAAATGGACAAGCAGCTTATATAGCAAGGATAGACAAGAATTACCTGGATTTAAGGAGCAGATCAGCCAGCTACAATCGTGTGTCCAGATCTTATGTTTACACTGACTATAATAATCCTCTCTATAAGCAGCTATTCGGGGATGAAAAACAAACCATTAATGCTGCGGTGAAAGTAGTACCAGTCAATAGCAATGGTGAGCCTTCTGTTTTTTCTTTGACCCAGGAGTTTACCATAAAGCCCTGGGCAAATGCTAATGAAATGATTTTCGGTGATCCTGCCCGAAGCAGTTTTGCCAGTGCCCATGAAGCCGCTTTAAATATGACTACTATACAGGTTAGGGTCTGGAAGCTAAGCTCATCAGGCTTGAAAATACCATCCACGATGACTCTTACCATCCACAAAAACCTGGCTTCAGATGTGAAAAAAATTTTTGACCACATATACCAGGGACCGGAAAAATTCCCCATTAAAAGCTGTGTAGGCTATGCTTACAGAAGCGGCAGATCAGAGCACAACAACGGTACTGCGATTGACATCAACCCGGCAGAAAACTATTTTGTGGACCGGGAAGGTAAAATCAAGGCAGGCACATTATGGAAACCTGGCCAAAACCCGTATTCAATAGTGCCTGATGGCGATGTAGTTCAGGCCTTCAATCGATACGGCTGGCACTGGAGTCCGGACATGCATTGGTCCAATGGTGCTGACTACATGCATTTCAGTCTGTTTGGAACTTAAGATAAGGTGTCCGGTCTCTCTTTCTCACTTGTTCTCATGCTTCACATTAAAGATTAAAGCCAGGGCAATGGTTCCATAGGCAACAAAACTGCGGAAATATTCGCCCAGAGCGGCATTGTTGAACAAATTTTGTCCGGCCTGGGGAGAAACGATAAAAAGGGTATGAAACAAGAATATCCCGATAAGGGCATGTCTGATTTTTGCGCTTTTGATACTTGCTCCCCCGGCTAGTAGAGCTGCGCAGGAAATAATCCCAGTGTTTAAATGGGCGGTATATACATCAAACATACCGATATTCTGCAGGTACGCCAGTTGGCCGAAAGCGGCCAGTACGGTGGACAGGATCATTACCTTGATTCGAATCATCCTGGTGTCAATACCCAGGACTTCACTGGTTTCGGTGTTAGAGCCTATTGCTTTTACTTCCTGCCCCAAGCGGGTACGTAAAATGTAAAAAACGAAGCCGGCAAATATTAATACCACCAGTATCATGAACAGTGGCAGCTCTATTCCCCCTACTTTAAGCAGCCAGAGCTTGTCAATGGTATCCCGGTACATACCAAGATCAACCGTATTTCTCACCCCTATTCCCCGGGTGAGAATTATGTCTTTATTGGGTACGTCAATGAGGGTACCGAAACCAACCAGGAAAATCAACTGATAAATGCTGTTGAATAAGAAGCCGATTATGATGGTAGTTATCATTTCTTTACCCTTGACCCGGTTTAAAATGCGGCCGATAAGATATCCTAATAGAGCTGATAAAAATACCCCCATAATAATCACCAGCACTATGCCCGGTATTCCCTCTACCTGATATCCGATCACTATTAATAGTGCCGTTTGCACGGCCATGGCGCCCACGGTAATGGCAAAATTAAGCCCCATACCGGCTACTACCGGAATAATCAGCGATAATACCAGTATCCCGTCTCTTATGAACCTGGTTATTACCTGGTTAAGGACAAAAGTTCCGCTAAGTCCGGAAAATTGCCAGGCAAAAAAGGATAGTATAATGAATACCGCCGGAACCAGATGCTCACTATTCAAAAATCTGTATACTTGCTGATTAATTCTCAAACCATGTTCCTCCGTCGTTCCCTTACTAAAAGGGCATAGAGAATAATGCCGTAGGTAATAAAAGACCTTAATATTTCGGTTAATTCCGGGATCAGTATGGCATTGGCAATAGGTACGGTAAATAGATACATGGACTGCAGCAGATAGGTTCCTAAAACCGCCTCAAAAATAAAGGCTTTTTTCCCAGTGCTGCCTCCGATTAATATAGCCGAAATAGCAGGAAAAGCCATGGACAAAGGTTCGTCGTAGAGCTGGATAAAACCATAGCTTTGGGCATATACACATATACCCCAACCGGCAATAATGGTGGAAATCATTATGGCCAGCAGACGGGTTTGGGCTATATTGATCCCGGATAATTTTGAAAAGGCTTCATTCTCCCCCACCGCAATAGTGGCACGGCCGATTTTAGTTTTAAAATACCAATATAAAAATAAGGCAATAAGGGCAAAAAACCCAATCAAGCCCAGGGGGATTTCAATATCGCCCAGCCTGATTACATATAAATTGTTCAAAATATTGTTAAAGTAGTTTTCCAGGCTTATCCGGGGCCTTAAACCTTGACCGCCGATAGGATAGAGCATTTCGCGGTTTTGGAAAGGGGCCAGGGTCCAAAAAAAGTTCATCAGGGGAATAAATGAAAAACCGATAAAAGTCCCGGCTATTTCTTCCCTTCCTTTAACCCGGTTCAGGATCAAGCCGTATATCCAGCCCAGAACCGCACAAATTACCAGGCTGAACAATAAAGCCGCAAAAAAGCCATATAAACCAGTCATCCGAAAATTAACAGCCAGGCACATACCCAGCAAACCACCAATAATACCTACCGGAAGGCCAAAATTCATTCCCGCCCCCACATTGAGCATGGGTATAAGAGAAAGCACCAATACACCGTTCATGACCAGTTTGACCAGGGACTCGTTGAACAGAATCACTAAATTCATCTCTAAAGCGTAAGCCAGGAAAACCAGGGTAATTAAGAAAAGCGAGATGATAATCTGGGGTGGCTTTATATTAAAATTTCTCATGTTCCACCCCTCCTTCACCAGATAATGCCAATCCAAAATCCTCATCCGACGCATCCGGGGATAATATTTTAAAAATCCTTCCCTCCACCATGACCGCTATCCGGTCGCATATCCTTTTTAGTTCCTCCAATTCACTGGATGCTATTACTATGGTGGTATTTCTGCTGCGATTGATCTCCAGCAGCATATGTAATATTTTTTCCTTGGCCGAGATATCCACCCCCCTGGTGGGTTCCGCTACGAACAGCAGCCGGGGATCTACGGTCAGGGCTCTGGCAATACAGACTTTTTGCTGATTTCCGCCACTTAATTCTTTTACTTTTTGATTAAGGGAAGTACACTTGATATCGAAATCCTGGATCATTTTATCAACATGCTTGCGGGATTGACTATGATCAATAAATCCGGAAAAAGGTAATAAGGATTTTTTTCTGAACATGTTTTTGATCTGGTTGCCGGTAAAAATAATATTATTCTCCACCGACTGATCGGCCAAAATTCCCAGATCCTGCCTGTCATCCGGCAGCACATAGATACCTTGCAGGATGTTTTCTTTGGCATCCATTTTTAGCAATTTTATATCAGCGTAACAGACTTCACCCCGTATTGGGTAAATTCCCATCATTCCATAGCCCAGGGCCAATTTGCCGTGCCCGGACAGGCTGGTTAAGCCTATAATCTCACCTTCATAAACACTAAGATCAAGATCTTTAATTTCTTCACCCGGCATTTCCACTGCAAAATGCTTAAAGCTTATGATGGGCCGGGGAGGGATCTTTCTCTTTGCTGCCGCGGCTTTAGTAACGATATGACCGATCATATCCCGGGCCAGAGTATTTATGGAGAACTCGCCCCTTTCATATTGGGCCACAAGTTTTCCATCCCGTAAAACACTTACTCTATCACATATATTCTGTACTTCTTCCAAACGGTGGGATATAAACAAAATACCTATATCCCGTTTTGACATCCCCCTTAAGATCTCGATGAATTTTAAAGCATCATTTTTATTAAGAACCGCAGTTGGTTCATCCAGTATCAGCAATTTCAAATTATTACGGTCTATTTCACGGGCAATCTCAACGAATTGCCGTAAATTTATGCTTAGATCAAAGATCTTTATTCCCGGATCGAGGCTGATCCCTAATTGCTTCAATGTTTGCCGGGCACTTTCATCATTGTGCTTCCGGTCTATAAATGAAAATTGCCGGCCAAACAAGCGATCCGTAAAGGCAAAGGTTTTTTCCCGGCCCAGTTTAATGTTCTCCCCCACTGTCATATCTGGAATCAAGGCAAATTCTTGATGGACCATGCCAATACCATTATCAATGGCTTCTTTGCAATTCTTGAAGCTTATTGTTTTCCCTTGATAGATTATCTCGCCTTGATATCCACCGGTTTCATGTATGATGGGATTTCCGAACAATATATTCATCAAAGTAGTTTTGCCTGCCCCGTTAGCTCCTACAATACCATGTATTTCCCCGGCATTTATGGACAGATTAATATTATTCAAGGCGACAATGCCTTTATAGCTTTTTTTGAGATTGCTTATTTCCAAAATGGTCTTCATCGGGTTACCTCGTTTGTTTCCAGCCTGGGCCAAAAAGTGAAGTTAAAGAAGACAGGCTGTCATTATAATGCTAATTATAAGACAGCCTGAATGATTGCTGTTTAATTAATTAGTATAATATGGTATCCATGATCATCACAAAGTAGTTCTCGAAGGCCGGACCATCGGCTTTAGCTTTAAAGTTGTCGAAGCTGACTTCATATCCAAAAACATCCAGGGCAAATTGATTCAGTTGCTTAACATCCTTATAATCAAAACCGGGATCTTCAATCATTTTCATGGCCAGTTCAACAGCATACTGGGGCAGGAATACGGTTGCCGGCATCGGCCATCCCCCTAATCTGCCAGTCATTCCTGCAGCAGCGGCCTTTTCCGATATCATATTATTGACTTTGTCAAAATTCCAGGCATCTTCCTCAGAAATCTCCAATCCCAATACGGTTGGATAAGCCTGCAGGGGAGTCGGACAGCATTGCTCGGCCACCATGAATTTTTGTTTAAAAGCTTCATCTATTATCACATCGTACATAGGGCAATTGGTTCCAAACACATTGGTATCCGCTCCATATTTATCAATTTGCCGGGGAAGGTCTTCCCTTAAAAATTGAAGCATCGGAGCAGTTCCGTCCCCGGTCTGAGGATCAGGAGTAACTACCTCGACCCACTTCATACCTAATTCTTCACAGGTTCTCTGCATGGCATCTTTTCTTTGGGAAATTACTTCTTTAGCCAGATGGGTAGGAAATGAATAATGTATTATGGTTTGGGCCCCCATTTCATGAGCCTTGGTGGCAATAGTTTCGCCTCTTCTTACCCAATCCGTATCCAGGTTTACATCTACATATTGAGACATTAAGGCTGGATCATCCCAAATGGGAGCAGTCATAGTGATTATGTCTGGTCTGACTTCCTCCACTTTTTGCAATGCCGGCAATAGGCCTGCCTGCCCGGAAACCACGATAATGGCTTTCATCTTTGGATCGTCGGCTAATGAGCTAATCTGGCTCAGTCCGGTTTCAATCTCGGTAGAGAAATTTTCCGGCAGGGTGATATGTTTAACCACACCCGGGTATTTCTCAGCCATATTCTGGGCGGCTCTGAATTCATCCTCACTGGTAGAAAGGGTTGGGGTGACAATGCCAATGGTGTAATCGGCAGTTCCCCCGGTCTCCTGGTCAGCTGAAGATCTTGCGCACCCGGTAAACATGCCAGCTAACAATAAAACTGTTATCAACAACGCAATAACTCTTTTCAACTCTTATTCCTCCCCTTGAATTAATTTGCAGATATTCCTGGGCAGTTAGAATAACACGCTTCCAGGAAAGCAGTACACTAACCCTACACTTAGTAATTGTGGTTTATTACAATTCATCCCCCCTTTATTATTTAAAGAAAAGATGCCGTCTTAACGGAACCCGCTCTACTCCCCCTGCCTCATGTCTCTGGCAACGGTGAATCAAACTGCTCAGCACTTTTTGAATGGCTATGATCCAACAACTAACATTAAATGGTTATATATCCATAATTCTCATTCATCCGAGCGAAATTATATATTATGATGTGGAATATGTCCAATGAATAAATATTATACTATGACCGACTGATGTCTGTTTCCCATATAAAATTTTGTTTTAATTTTTATAAGAAAAAAATTGTCCTTACATATCATTCATACCATAACGTTTTCTGTAATTATAGATCGTCACCATCTCCATATATAACTTCAGGTTATTGGACAATTCACATCTATTAATAGTATAATTTTTTGAGTTAGAATATTTTGGGAGGGCGCTAAGATGAAAAAGCTAGTTCATTTAACCGTATTGCTGATTGCTTTACTTGTCCTGGGTTTATTTGCCGGTTGTTCCAGCAATGAACCGGGGGGCGAGAACAACGCAGCGGCAAAAGAAGATTTCTCCATAAAAATAGGGGGTTCCAGCACTTTGGCTCCTATCATAGCCCAATGTGCTGATCAATTTACCGAGGAGTATAAAACCTGGGATAAAGTCGATGCCAATCTTTCGGAAGAGCCAATAGTTATATTCGTATCCACCGGTGGCTCCGGTTTCGGTTTAAAATCTGCCCTGGATGGAACCTTTGATTTTGGTATGGTGAGCAAGACTCTAAAAGATGAAGAAAAAGAGCAATTTGCTGACGGCACTATCACTCAGATAGGTTCAGATGTGCTGGTGATCGGCGTTAATGCTGATAATCCGGTAGCCCAGGTAAAGCCAGATATGAGTACTGAAGACTTGGTAGCCATTTTTTCAGGTCAGGTCAAAAACTGGAAGGAAGTTGACCCCAGCTTGCCTGACCGTCCCATAGTAGTGGCAGTTCGTGATCTAGGGGGTGGAGCCAGCGAAGTATTCGATAATGCGATTATGAAAGGTACACCTATTTCCGATCAGGCTCTGCAGATACCTTCTATGGGCGCACTGGCTGGAAAGATAATGGATAATACAGACACCATAGGTTATGTCTCCAGCGGATTAGTCAACCAGAATCCAGATAAAATAATACCCATCAGCGTGGATGGTATTTCCCCTACTCTGGAAAACATCAATTCAGGGGCCTATAAAGTTGGCCGGCCTCTATTACTAGTCAGCAAAGATGCCCCCAATGATCGGGAACAAAAGTTTTTAGATTACCTGCTATCAGAGACAGGTCTAAAAGTAGTAGAAGAAATGGGTTATATCCCGGTGGCCCGCTAGTAGTCTGGCTTATTAAATTCTAAATACGAGCAGCCCACAAGCTGCTCGTTTATTTGCCTAAAAAGAGGGTAATAGCCATAGATAGATCAAACAAAGAGTGGAAAGAAAAAATAATAAGTTCCATCATAATCGCTACCGCTACAGTCTCCTCACTGCTCTTGTTGGCGATGCTCCTTTTTATACTGAAGGAAAGCTGGCCGGTATGGTCACAGATTGGAATCAGCAGTTTTTTAAGTGGGGCCAGCTGGAGGCCTTTAGGCAGTCCGCCTCAAATCGGTATTTTATCCATGATAGTGAGCACCCTGTGGGTAGCCGGAGGAGCCTTGCTGATTGCCACTCCCCTGGGATTCGCTTGTGCAATATTCCTGGCCGAATTTGCTCCGCCACTTCTGGCCGCAGTCCTGCGTCCGGTGGTTAACATACTTACCGGCATACCTTCCGTGGTTTATGGCTTTCTCGGGGCAGCGGTGCTAGTTAAGTTTTTTGAAGTGAAATTCGACCTGGCCAGTGGAGAATCTCTCTTTGCTGCCTCTTTGATACTGGCTATTATGGTCATTCCATTTATCGTGACCAACTCTGAAGCAGCCTTGCGCTCAGTGCCTTTGGAATATCGTTATGCGGCTATGGCCCTGGGGGTTTCCCGCCAGCATTTAGCCATGAAAATCCTGGTGCCCCTGGCCCGAAAGGGAATGTTGGGTGCGCTGGCCTTAGCTTTTGGACGGTCTATGGGTGAAACCATGGCAGTTCTCATGCTGGCCGGTAACATACTCAGACTGCCAATGTCCTGGTTTGCCAAAGGTGAACCCCTGCCGGCTTTGATTGCCCTGGAATTAGGCAGCACTACCCCCGGCAGTCTTCACTATCAGGCCCTGTTTGCGGCCGGTTTGGTCCTGGTCTTAATGGTTATGACGGTGAATCTGGGTATAAATATCCTTTTATACCGACTGCAAAAAGGGGGTCACACCATATGAAAAGAACCCTTATGGACCGGTTGCAGATGGCCTGCTTCTGGGTATCCGGCCTCTTCATACTGTTGGTTTTACTGTCTATTATCGGCTATCTTATTTGGCGCGGAGGACCATTTATCAATAGTGAATTTATCATGAGCAGCCCCAGTGGATTCCCTCTAGGTACCGAAGGGGGAATATTTCCTGCTATAAAAGGAACTCTATGGCTGATCCTTTTAGCCTTAATTATGTCTATAATACCAGGGCTGCTGACGGCCATATATCTGAGCGAATACGGGCGCCAGGGACAGCTGCCTGTAATTATTAACCTGCTGGTGCAGAGCATGGCCGGGGTACCTTCCATTATTACCGGTTTATTCGTTTACGCTCTGGGGGTGGTTACTCTGGGGTGGGGAATATCTCTTTTGGCCGGAGGATTGGCCCTGGCCATAATGGTTTTCCCCGTTATCGTTATATCCAGCCGGGATGCTCTACTGGCGGTTGATGATAATTATCGCCTGGTGGCCAACTCCCTGGGGGTCTCCCGATCCTATACCCTGTTCCGGGTAATTCTGCCCCGGGCGGCAGCCGGCATTTTAGCCGGGTGGTTGCTGGCCTTAGGCTATGCTGCCGGAGCTACCGCTCCCATCATGGTCACTGCCGCAGCCATTATTGCTAGTTCATCAGGAGCTTTACTGGAGCCGGTTATGGCCTTACCCTATCATCTCTATATATTGTTCAATGAGCATATATCAATGAACCATGCCTACGCCACTGCTCTGGTTCTGCTTGGCTTGCTCTTGTTTATAAATGTTCTGGCCTTATCGTTGCAAAGTCTACAAGAGAGGATTAATAGTCATTGAATGCA
Source organism: Syntrophomonadaceae bacterium (assembly GCA_012520725.1). GTDB lineage: Bacteria > Bacillota > Syntrophomonadia > Syntrophomonadales > Syntrophomonadaceae > JAAYJK01. The sequence goes on from JAAYNQ010000082.1 coordinate 15,965, forward strand.
ATTGAATTTATAGACTTTAACACTTTTTACGGTTCCAAGCCGGTTTTACAGAATATAAATCTGGGATTTGACTCCAATTCCATCACTGCCATAATCGGACCTTCCGGATGCGGCAAAACTACCCTCTTGCGCAGTATCAATCGTACTGCTGAAATGGAGAGGGGTTATAAGAGCCAGGGGGAGATACAGGTATTTGGAGAATCGATTATGGAAGTTAAGAGCCTGTCTTATCTGCGTCGGCAGGTTGGCATGGTCTACCAGACCCCGGTAGCCTTGCCCCTGAGCATAAGGGAGAATGTACTCTTCGGGCCAAGGTATTATGGGGTGAAAAACCGCTCTGAATTAGATACTATTACTGAATACTGCTTGCGTCAGGTGGCTCTCTGGGATGAAGTAAAAGATCGCCTTAAACGTCCTGCATCACAGCTGTCCGGAGGCCAGAAGCAGCGTTTGGCCATAGCCCGGGCCCTGGCGGTGGAGCCCCGGGTATTATTGCTGGATGAACCATGCTCCAGTCTTGATCCAGCTTCCACTGCCCTGATAGAGGAGTTATTAACCCGTTTGGCAAAGGACCTGTGCATTATTATTGTCACCCATAATCTATTTCAAGCACGGCGTATCTCCAATGAAACAGCCTTTATACTTGACGGCCGGCTGATTGAAAAAGCTCCTACCGCAATATTGTTCTCATCTCCCCAAAGCTCTGAAACCCAGGGATTTGTTTCTGGACTATTCGGTTAGTGTTTAGCTTTTTCACCAAGCAGAAGCAAATGTATTCAAACCCCTTCCCCACCCTGAACGCTCTGGATGCTTTTCGCTTCAGCAACTATCTCAACCGGGAGCCGGCCCTGGATAAGGCAGTGGATTTTTTATTGAACCATTGGACCAAAAGGAAACCTATTGGCCCATGCCATTATGGAATTGGTACACTATTCATGCAAATTGAATACCCCTTCCGTACATACAATCTTTTTGTTTATGTCTATGTTTTATCCTTTTATAACCGGGCTAAAAGTGACCAGCGCTTTCTTGAAGCACTTCAAGCACTGGAATCCAAAATGGTGGAGGAACAGATTGTGGTGGAGCGGGTTCATAAAAAGCTGGCTGGGCTTAGTTTCTGTAAGAAAGGCGAAGCAAGTACCTTGGGAACCAAACGCTATCAGGAAATATTAAATAACCTGAGCTAAAAGGATATCCGTTTCGAGGCAGTACAATCATACGGGAAGAGCTTAACCTGTCATTGATAGACTATGCTTAACAATAAGGGCTGATGATAACCAGCTAATTATCACTACACATTCCAATATGTATTCCCGGTGAAGCTTAGAGATATTTACTCGCTTCCCGCAATGAAAGTTTTGCCATTCTATCTTTATACTTGGCTATAAAGGCCCGTACCCAATCCGGATTGGTTTTGCTGTAATCACGAAGGCTCCAGCCAATTGCCTTATTAATGAAGAACTCTTTTTGCCCCAGATTATTGACCAGAATCTTTTCCAGCAGATCGGTGTTGGTCTTCTCCTTTCTCAGAAGCTGGTGATCGATGGCAATGCGCCTTAGCCAAAAGTTATCATCGCAACTCCAGGCCAGCAGAACATCATTCACAGCCGGGTACTTCAGAGCAATGCCGCCAATGATCCGATCCAAATTATCAATGGTATCCCACCATGACTTGCTTAATGCCAGTTCCTTCAATTTGGGGACATCATCGGCAGTCAACAGATGAGCTACAGCCTTTAGATAATCCAAGGCCAGATACTGAAATTCCCGTTCCAGAGTCCAGCACTTTTCAACAAATGCCCAATCAACAGAGGTGGCTTTCTTGCATTGCTTCAGAAATTCCTTGGATAAAGCCGTACGGGTTGGCTTTGATATCCCAAGAAACGGGCAGATGTTTTTCATATATGCCGCCATCTGCCTTGCTCGTTCTTCATCAGTGTTTTGATAAAATACATCAAATATATCTGATTGTGAAAGACTCATTTTTCATGCCCTCCAAAGGTTAATTACAGGTCAGGGCTGTTTTTCAAAGCTCTGTGGCTGACAAATTCACCCGCCCCGTGACCAAAGATCCCGCATCCCAAGCCTACGCAGACGTAAGGGAGCGCAATCGGTTGCTCAGCAAGGGGGGCTTAAAGGACTGCAGTTATCAGGACTTCAATTACGTATTGCGAGTGGGGATCAGTGCACCTTATATGCTGACTCAACTGTTTATGAATCATTTCGGCGATGGGGCGTCTATCGTCAATATATCCTCTACTCGTGACCGGATGAGCCAGCCTTACACCGAAAGCTATTCGGCTGCCAAGGGCGGAATTGCGGCCCTGACCCATGCCATGGCGATAAGCCTGGCCGGTAAGGTAAGGGTCAATTCCATTTCCCCTGGTTGGATTGATACGGATTTTAAGATGTACTATGGTGCTGATGCCCGGCAGCACCCTGCAGGCCGGGTAGGTAACCCGTTGGATATTGCCCATATGGTGCTTTACCTTTGCAGTGAAAAAGCAGGGTTTATCACCGGTGAAAACATTTGTATCGACGGGGGCATGACCAGGCAGATGATCTATCATGATGACTTTGGCTGGACTTACAGCAATAGAAAACCGTAATGGAAAGTTGACAGTTCCCCTGTCCTTGATCAGCCTGGATATATACCTGCTTCCCGCACTGAAAGGGTTTTACATTCCAGCGGTATTTTATATGTCAGGAAGCATAAGTGTTATAAGTTTTAAACCCTTCCGTTCCAGACATAGACTTCAGCCGCTAATCTCTCTCCGTTTTCCATTTCAACATCAACCATCCTTCTGGTGAAAGCCGGGCCATGGTTCATAAGAAAGTCCAACCTGGCCAGAGTAGGCTGGTCAATTTCATAAACCTCACCCTGCACACTTTTCCCCTCTTCAGGAAGGATGCCATGTATGCCACCCAAGATATATTTTGCATATCCCTCGATACGACCTTGACCCAGGAAAGTTTGTCCCTGGAAACAATACTGGTTATAACGGCCATTTTGCATAAAACTACCATACACAAACACCTTCACTTGTTTTACTCCTCCCCTATTTCTTATTACTCTTTATCTAATATCTTAGCGTTATTACGGTATGTTTACCATATGGCTGAATTTAATGCAAATATATAACTGCCCGCTGGCTTCGGTAGGTTATACAGAGATAGTTACTGAATCACCCAAACAAAGGGGTTTGGGAAAACTCAGAAACCCGGTATACGGCTTTTTCCAGTCTTTCATCCCGGGATAGGGCATTTTCATCCCTTACGTATTCCTCAAATTTCAGGTACTCGGCTCCGCCGATGGCGGATGTGCGCACTTTGAGCATATAAATAAGGTTAAAGCAGTTCAAAATGGAATTCTGCTTCAGGTCGGACAGACAGATCAATTGGGTCCGATGCCTTTTGGCTATTTCAAACATGGGTTTTAACAGGTGTTCCGATGATATGGGGCCAAAGGGGTTATCCATTATCAAGACCCGGGTGGCCGTATCCGGGTCGGCTCCCAGTTCCTCCATGCTGCGGACCCTGGTATAGGCCATAAGGGCCGACAGCAGGGAAAAGAAGATTACGAATTTTTCTCCCCCGGAATTCTCCCGCACTGCATCTTCCCATATTTTAAGCCGGCTATTCTGCATGTTGAGGTCGATTTTAAATACCTGCACCGGAATGTGGGCATTGCCCAGGTAAACGTTGAGCAATTCCCGGCTGGACATTAAACGGGCAATGGTTTTACGCAACTCATCACTGCGGCTTTCCTGCCTGCTTTTTTCTCTGACCCGGTGAATGCATTCATCAATATATTGAGCCACCCGCAGGCGGGCAGCATCATGGCTATCCAGCTGCAGATCGATCTTTAGCATCTGCACCGGCCTGGAGCGTCCAGACAGGCGTACCCTGGAATTCTCCGATATTAAGTCGATTTCTTCCATCAAGCGTCTTCCTTGAAGGAAGCTCTGCTCTACCATATCCTGTTTATTGCGCTCCAAGTTGGCCAATTGTGCTTCATAGATGGCAATCAGGTCGGCCAGCTTTTCTCCTTGCAGGCTCATACGCTCAAAGAGATAGAAGAAATCTTCATATTCGGTCTGGGCTTTGTCCCACAATGGATCCAGGCTTCTGAAAATATTATCCAGGTTGGAGTTCTTATCCCGGAAATCTATCTTGCAGTCGTGATACATATTCCTTATCTGGTTAACATGAGCTCCGTTTTCATTCTGTAAATTACGGTATTCCCTTTCCCAGTGGGAGGCCTGGGCCATGAAATCCTCTTCCATCACCAGGTCTTTTTCTGCTTCCATACTCTTTAGGTCAACTGCCTGTTCTATATTTTCCCGTGTTCTTAGACAGCGGGATATTTGCCGGGCCAGAAACTCTTTCCCTGCTTCCAGTTCCCTCATCCGGCGGTGCAACCTGTGACGGCGGCCCTCAAAATCTCCCCGGATTTCCTGGGGTGGCAGGGGCTCCTCATAGCCCAGTCTGTTTATCTCAGCCAAGGCGCTTTTCAAAGCCTCATCGGCAACGCCCTCAGCCCGGGTGGCCGAAAGCAATTCGGCTTGTCTCCGTTTCAGCAGCGATTCCAGGCTGGCGATTTGGTCCCGTATCTCATCAGCCTCCCTTTCGTCATAGCCCAGGTCAGCATATTCCTCTTCCGCCACTTCGAGCTTATCCAGGTTTCTTTGCTTTCTCCTGAGTTCTTTAATCGACTGCTGCTGCCGCTCTTCCAGCTGGCCGATTTCCTGATTATGCTGACCTTTTAAGGCTATCAGCCTTTCTTCCAGTTCTTCCAGACTTCCCTCCAGAACTGGAGCTGTGGGGGCATCCTGGTATAAGACGTATTTCTGTTCCAGCCTCTGTTTTTCTCCCTGATCCTTAGCTATCCTGCTTTTGCCCCTGGCAATTGCTTCCTGCAGCTGGGCCAGGCCTTTAGCCAGGGCATCTTTCTGCTCATGTAATCCTGCTATTTCATTTTTAATCTGGTTCAGCCGATTCAGACTATTCTGGTAATCGGGCTCTCTGCTCATGAATTCCCGGAAAGCCTCCAGGGCGGCCTGGGCTGGAGGTAGTTTAAGGGCTAGTTCTCTACTCTCCTGCTCCAGCTGATCCTGTCGGGCAATGGCCTGAGCTTTGGCCTCTTCAATGGCGGCTAATTGCTGACCCAGTTCCAGCTCCCGGTCTTTTGCAGCTTTAATGCTTTTTTCCACCTGGTAATAATAGTCAGCACTATAATCAAAAGCCTTATAGCTATCATAATCCCTTACTGCTATCCGGTGAGCTTCAGCATAATGTACACTTTGCTCGGCAGCAGCCTGCCTCTTTTCTTCCATCTCCGCCATCAGTTTTGGCATTTTCTCATTGTCAAATACCCGGCCTTCATACAGGCAGGCCAGGGCTATCTCCTTCAGGGGCCAGGCCATCCGGCCCTGGTTCTCCACCATCAGATTCAGGTCCTCATAAGCCATCAGGGGAATAATACGGCGCATTACCATATTAAGACCGGCTTCGGATATCTTATCCATATCCCCTCGGGGCAGGATAAAGGCATAAGGTAAAATGGGATTGGCCGCCAGCATGGCCTGGCGTATTTCCGGGGTCTGATTCTTGAGATAGCTTTCTCCAGTATCAAATGGAATATCCAACTCGGCCAGGGCAGCAGCCATTTCCGGAGAACTATGCAGGTGTCCCTGGGCAATGGAAGCCAGGGCTTCGCTGAGCTCATTGCGGCTGCGCACTGCGTCCTCTTCTTTTTTCTTTATCTCATTGATCTGGCGTTTAAAAAGCAAAGATATCCCTTCGCGGTCAAAAATCCGTGATGGATCAAAGCCATAACGCTCCAATATCCCTTGAATTTCCTTTTCCTTATCCTGGTACTCACTCCGTTCCCGCTCATAATCCCTTAATATTCTATGGTTCTCGGCCTGGGCAGCCTGGATTTCTTTCCATTGCCGATCCATATCCTGCTGCTTTCCGTTCAGTTCCGACTTTTCCAGGCGCCTTTTTTCCTGCTCGGCCAGCAAGTGCTGGCAGCTTTGCTGTAAGCTGCTTTCAATCTGCTCCATCTCTCCTGGATCCAATTCCCCCAGGAGGTTTCGTATCCACTGCCGGCCCAGGCGCTTCTGCAGCTGTTTTTCCTGATCGCTCAGGATCCGGATTCGTTCCTCCAGTCTGCCCCTATCTCCCTCAAGACGACTGCGATGGCTTTCCAGCTCCCGCAACTCTTCCTGTCCTTTTTCCAGCCTGTCGCACTGTTCCCGCTGTTGGGCTAGTAATTGGTCCAGCTGGGCATTCAGGGAGTCCAGGAGTTCTTCCAACTTGGTTTTAATAGTGTATTCCAGGCTTTGAGCCCGCTCATCTTTATCATATTCCGCCCGGGCCAGGGCCAATCTTTCGTTTATACCCGAAAGTTCAGAATTAATCTGGCGGATCTCCCCGGCCAGCCGGGCTGCTTCTATAAGCTTTTGCTGCCATTTGGCCGCTTCCAGCTTGGCTTCTGTTTCCTGACTGCTCTTTTCTGCTGCCTTCAGCTCTTCAGCCTTTATCAGGTATTCTTCCAGGCATATTTGATATTGATGGGATCGCTCCTCCAGGTTAAGCCTTTGTTCCTCCCCCTGTGCCTCTTCTATAGCCTGTTCATTTGCTTCTTTTTGCTCCTCCAACTCTCCAATCTTCTGACCCAGATGGAGGTGGAGGGCTGCCAGCTTGGCTCCCAGCCCCTTTTGTTCTTCCAGATTTTTTATCAGAGTCTCCAGTTTACCCAATAGGTTCTGGAGCCGATCCAGAAATCCGGAAAAAAGCTGTTTTTCAATAATGAAGCGCTCATTTTCAATCACTTCCTGTACCAGGCCCTGCAGCATCTCCTCCAAGTGTCCTGCTTGGGAACGGCCTTTAAACATCACCTTTTCTACGGTCTTAATAATCCAATCATCCAGCAACTGGCTGGAACTCCGGTACTTCTGAAACAGATCCTCCAGCCCGTTTTCACTGTCATTGATGCGGGTGATCACATTGCGCCATTCATCCTGGGAGATACCGAATTCAGCCAGGCGCCTGGCATAGCCATTCCGGTCATCTTCCGGAAAATACCCCAGGAGATAAGGGTTCTTTCTCTCCTGCTCGGCTAAAAGCTTGCGGGCTTCCCGGAAAGGTTTAATCTCCAATACTCCTCCGTGGCGGGTGGCCACCGGAATGTTCATGATATCCCAGGGATTGGCGGCACTGTACTTGGAGGTAAAATTAAAATACCGGACCCGGGGTTTGGTCCCTTCCCCCTCAACCGCCTCGGCCGAAGTCATGCCAATACCGGTAAGTAGGTAGCCGCCTCCGCCATCCAATTTCCATTCGATCATTATGTAAGTAGGCTGGCTTTTTTTACGGAAAAAACTGGCGATATTGCGTCCCTGAATCTTGGCCATGGGAACGATAACCTGCAAGAACAGTTGCACCAGAACGCTTTTACCCCCGCCGTTGGAGAGGTTTAAGAGGGCATTTTCACCGCCGTGGAAATTGAAGGTTTCATCCACAATATGGCGGGAATCGTGATTATAGGAAAAGTTTATGATCCTGATCCGGTTAATACTAGGCATGAGCTTCTCCTCCCCCTTCAAAAAAGGCCTGAATCTCTTCCACCCGGCTGTCACTCAAATAATAGTTCAACATCAGGTCATCCAGCTTGCGGGTACAGCGAATCTCCCGCTCATTGTCAACCAGCCGGATCAGGTTATGGCGCTCCAGCAAGCGGCAGGTATTTAGAATGGTGCCGGTCTTGGTCTTGCGGGCTTTTTCTTCGTAATCCTGCTTGCTTTCCCACAATTCAGCGATTTTAACAAAGTTTATACCATATCGTTCTTCCAACCCGGCGGCTCCTTCCTGCTCCAGCAAAGCCAGCCCCAGTCGCTGGTCCAGTTCCTCCAATAATTTGCTGACCCGCAGGTAATCCCGTTGTTTGGGATTACGGTTACGGCCCCCGTAAAACAGGTAAAGCATCACCATAACTATATAGCAGAGCAGGTAGCTGTCCAGCAGCCTGGCATCTGATGCTATCCATTCCCGCAGATCCTTGCTGACAAAGCCCAAAAGACCGTTGCTGCTGTCCGGAACCAGGTACAGAGTGCTTCCGGCCTCCACGATGGTGAATTCCATTTCTTCCTCCATCTGGGCCAGGATGGATCTGACTTCCCCATTGCGATATTCCAGGAACAGATCACCGTCGCCATCCCGGTCCAACTGACCCCGATCTAAAAGCTTTTTAAATATCTTTAGGGCGGTATTTAACGAACTCATACCATATCTACCTCGATTAAAAAGTCGTTGATAAGGATACGGCGGCTGTATACTGCACCATTGCAGGTATAGGATACATCCTCCTCCATCATCTCTTCATCCGGTTTTGTTATTTGAATCCGGCTGACCCCGTACATATCCGGCTGCTCAAATTCAATTCGATGCAGGCAATAGTTCAGGTCCAACTCCCCGGTGGCATTGGCTACCACTTCATCATGGCCCTTTTGCCAGGTCAGGATATCAATGGAGTTCAGGTCATATAGCTTCAACATGGATTTAAACAATAGCTCACCCTGCACCACTTGAGTAAAAAGCTCTTCCTGACTCTGCAAATAGGCATAAAACTCGTTGAATCGAAAGGATGAGCCTTTACTGCCGGCCATTTGTAAAAGGGCCTGGACCAAAGCCACCTGAGCCTCATTAATTCTATTGATTTCCAGCCATTCCTGGTCTTCCTGCAGCTCTTCCAGGGCCACCCCTTCAGGAGTATCATCTTCATTCCGGATGCGGGCTTGCCGGTCATATAGGGGCAAAAGGCTTAAGTTTTTGTCCATACTGGGCTTAAACAAGGGATTTAACAACTGCCACAGCCTGGGGATGGTTTCCTCCCCGCACTTTTCCAGGGGAACCAGGATTTCCTGCTCAAAATTATAGACCCGGGCCAGGGACAAAGCGAATGAATCCTCAATCATTTCTTTATAAATCTGGGCCAGGCTGTGCCGCTCCAGAATGACCTGTTTCTGTTCATCTATGGTATCGATAATATTTCGACGAATAATGGCGATCTCCCTGCGGGCCTTCTTCATCTCTTCATCCAGCTGGCCCCGGGACCTTTCTTCTTCCTGCAAGCGCTGCTCTGAGAGAACAATCATGTCCCGGATTTCATTCATGGTGCCGTACTCTTCCTCCAACAGGGCATAGGTGCTGCTAACCAGGTTCTCGTATTCCCGGATATCCACCTCATAAATATTTTCTCTAATCTTCTGGATGAACTGGCTGATATCATTTCGCTTCTGCCTGATCATCTGCCTAAGGTTGGCGCTCTGGCTGATGGCCTTTTTATAGTTTTTGCGCTTAATCAGCTCGCGCAGTTTCAGTTCCTCAATGGTGAAACTTATTTCCTCTTCCACTTCCTTGGTGCGAAAAAGCAGGTCATAACCCTGGTTGGTAAGCTGATAAGTGATGGTGTAGCCATTTTCACTATCCTTAAGCTTGTCATCTATTAAGCGAATGCGAATGGGGCCTAAACCCTCTCCATACTTCATTACCGGATAGTAACGGGCTTCTCCCCCATTTTGCAGAATATCTTTGATGATATATTCCGCCAGAGGGCGGATTTTCTCGGCGGAAAAGTCCGGTTGGTAGGCAGGAATAATCTCCCTTAAGAAAGCGCTAATGCTGTCCATAGTGCACTCCTCATCCTCGCTTAAGGTTCTTTCCATAATAAAGACCAAAACCGAGAAAATGATATTGTCCAGGTGCCCCCGCTCAAACAGCCGCTCCATGTCCATATTGCGATTATAGCGGTTGACGATGGAGTCAATAGCAGCCATTATCTGCATCCTTTTCTCGAAACCTTCGAGAAATCCTAAATCTTGCATGATAAACCCCGTTCTAAGTTAAAATGCCGGCCAAAATTTGATAATTGATTATTTCCTGGGGTATATAGCGGCCCTGCTTTAATAAATTCATTAATTCTGCCGGATCAGAGCCCAACAGTTGAGCAAAATCCTCCACCGCCGCCGGTATATCTCTTTTATCTGGAGACTCCGGCATTTCCCGACCTCGGGCCAAGTCCAGCATCAGCAGGTACAGGGGAATAAAAGGCTCAATGGACAAAGCGGGGTTGGCCTCCCGGGTACGGAAGAACAAACGGATACCCTCCCGGTCCAGATCCCCGAAATACAGAAACCGTATAGCCTGTCCGGCCTGACTCTGCAGCATACCCCGGGCGTACTCTTTCAAAGCTCCCTTTTTGGTTATTTTATTGCCTTCCCCGTAAATAAGCAAGTCCACCCTCTGACCAGCAATAAGATTCCGGCCAGTAGCCTGCATCAACCTCCGGAAGGTAAACCAGGTATCTTTGTTTTCCAGGATCAGCACCGACATTTCAGCCGATTGGCTATGAACATATTCAAAAAAAGGCTCCGGAGTATCATAATAATGGAGAAAATCCTCTCCCAGGCCATTAAAACGCAATACTTCCCGGAGCAGAGCAAAGTTTTCATCGATAAGCTTCTCCCGCCCCCAGATGGAAAAGGAACGCTCCTTGCGGGACATGGGCTCTTCCAGCAATTCCGGCTGATACCATAAGTACTGGCTCAAACCCTCCAGCAGCTCACGATGTTTCTTATATAGCTCCGGGCGCTTCAGATAAGCAGATATGTTCAGGCGCGGGTTAAGCCGGCGGATGCTTTCCAGATACTCGCTATAATCTTCCTTAGGTCTGATAATCCGGTATTTATTAAACAGAGGGGGTATTCGCCCATTCTTCCCCGAAGCCTTAACCGGACTGAGCAACCCACCCTCCACCATTTCTTCAACTTCAGCATGAAATCGCAGATAATCACTTTCTTTAGAGATCTTCTGCAGCTCGGTTTCGCTTATGAACTTGCCGTGAACTAATAGTTTTTCGGGTGAAATCATGGTAGTTCTCCTTGGTTTTTGATTGGGAAATCTATTCGAGTTTCTTCAATTCAATTATTTCATCAAGTGTTTCGGCTAAAACCTTGGGCAGGATCTGCAAGTGGGTCCGTTTGCAGCAAACAAAACCTACATTTTCTGTTCATCAAGATCAAAATGCAATGATGGTTGATAATTTTCGTCCTTATCAATAAAGAGTAATCTATATCGTACCGGCTTGGAAAGCTTTTCGATTCTTCCTAGGAGAAGTGCCTGTTGCAACCAGGAATCCATTTGTTTTTTGTTCACCTTAAATTGTTCGGCTAAAGCTTTGCTGCTACTCTCTTGTGCTAACATCAGGGCGTTTTGGATATAAGGCCAAACTACCTCGAATAAATCATCAATTATTTCGGTTTCATGAACCTCGCTTTCAATACTGCTGCCTCGTCCAGTTTCTAAAGTTTTGGTTTCATATGGCAATTCATTAGTCTCAGACTTTGAACTGCTAAAACCGCGCTCATCCTTCTTGGCATTGAAAACACTCATTAGCCTTTGTTCGCTATTAAAGCTATCAAGGATCAAACCGGGTATACCCCTACGTATCAAAGCCCTATTACCATCAGGGATAGCCTCTGCTTCACGTACATACATTGGTACCCAGCCATTTTTTAGGTTTTCGATAGCACCAGACCAGGTTCCACCTTTCCCTTCTACAGCCGAAATAACCACAGCATAATGGCTCATAGCATATATCAGCTTATTCCTACCCATAGCTGCACCAACATTAAACCGAGCCTGCGGGTGGTAGGGCGATACTAACAGGCAGCTGATTATTCACTACTGCTTCCCTATTGGCCTTGTTTCGGATGGCTGCAGCAAGACCATTGGATAAAACTGAGATTACCTGGCCACCTTCGACAAGTGCTGAATTTTGCGCTGCTAAATCAACCCCACGAGCCCCTCCTGAAACCACATTCAGTCTATCTCGGACGCAAGCCTTGGCCAATTGCTGGGTGAAATATATAGCCGTTTCATCTGCATCACGGGAACCGACAATAGCTACACCAGGTTGATCGAACAGACTGATGTCTCCTGTACCATAGATTAGCGCAGGTGCTTTTTCTTTCAATAATTTCTTCAACCGACATGGGTATATAGATTCGGAGCGAGTCAAAACCCATATTCCCATATCATTCAACCTTTTTAGTTCTATGGCTAGACTACCCCGCCTTGACAAAAGCTTATCAATACGCTTTAGTTCTTGTTGTCCGATATCCAATTCCCTTTCCCATTCAATAGAATTGCTTGATAAAAAAGCTTCCGGCCGCTTAAGTGAGCTGGCAGCAATTTTTTTAGCTAATGTATTCCACTCATTTAAATTTAATGGCTTATATTCAGATTCCATTCCTTTTGGAATAGCCAGATTCGAACACAATAAGATGATAACCTGGCTATCGGCAGAAATATTCATTTTTGTCAATCACCATCAACTCCTGACCAGGTTGCGGCTAAGACCAGAGGAAATACTGGCCCGCTTCCGGCTTCCTGTAATAGTGCTCCGCATACTGTCAAGGTCCAGCGAGAGTCTACCATGTCATCTATCAATAAGGCTGACCCTCCGGGACAATTTTGAATTATTGAAAAAGCATCTAGTGCATTTTTCGCCTGTTGATTACTATTCTCCATCATCTTCTGCTCTACTGTATCTTTGGTTTTTGCTAATACCTGAAGATATGGAATACCTAATTTATTAGCAATTCTCTTGGCCAGGTCAGGCACTAAATCAGGATGCCTTAAAGAGGGTATCGCTGTCACCCATTCCGGCTTGGGTTGGGGCTGCCAATGATCATTTATTAATTCTACCGCCGCTTCAACCAGTTCGTCGCAAAACACACCGTTTTCGTACTTTCCTGCCCTTACCAAAGTTCCCCAACCTGCATCTCCATACCTGCACAAGGCTCTACCTTCTTGATTGATGAGCTCTGCTGATATTCTTCCCTTATACTTTCCCACCCCAAAAGGAGGCCATTGTTTTCGTGCCTGAATATTCAAATAACATCTGCGTAAAAAGAGTACTGCCTTTTTCACTAATTCATAATCGGGTTCCCCTGAGAAAAATGCTTCCTGGCAGTTAGCACATTTTCCGCAAGCCTGCGCATAAGGATCATCCAATTCCTCTGCCACTAACTGCATATAACATTTATCAGTAACAATAAAATCCTGCATCCGTTTTAATTCTTTATAGCGCAAGGTGGTGACTCGATTCATTCGAGCTTCATCTGGTTTCCAAGGATTAATACTGCGATAGTATTTACTGCCACTCTTGAAAACCGCACCTTCTATTTCCATTAGTTTAATACATTTTTCCACTCTACTCTTAGATAAATTAACTGATTGTAGAACGGACGGGATGCTTAAACCATTATCGGCATCTTCGACCAGAGATAAAACTTCATACATCTCATTTGATCCAGGAAAAGCCTGCTTTATAAAATAATCCTGTATTTCATCATCTTCACCACCGTTTAAAAGTATGGCGAAAGCACTATCGAGATTACGGCCAGCACGACCTATTTGCTGATAATAAGCAACCAGTGATCCAGGACGTTGATAATGAACTACAAAACCTAAATCCGGTTTATCAAATCCCATCCCCAGAGCTACCGTAGCTACCAGTGCTTTAACCTTATTATTTATCAATAGTTGCTCCCTAGCTATTCTTTCTTCATTATCTAATTTAGCATGGTATTCATTATAATGCCCCCGCTTGTCAAGACACGATTTTGGAATTATTAAGATAAATTCTCCTTCCAATATTTGGTGTTTATGCAGCTACTTTTTGCTGATTACGGTAGATCGAGTACGGGGTAACATTGTCC
>JAAYNQ010000083.1 GCA_012520725.1 Syntrophomonadaceae bacterium
AGAACCGTTCCCGCTTGCTTTGGAGCGCTATATTATAGGGTAGCACCGCCATCTATTACCATGTACTGGCCAGTTACATACTTGGAAGCATCTGAGCAGAAAAATGCTACTGCACCTTTCAGATCATCTTCGCCACCAAATCGTCCCAATGCTATTCTAGCCTTGGATGCAGCTTCAACTTCCGGACTTAAAGCTCTTCCGGAAAAATCAGTGGGGAAGTAACCAGGAGCCAGGGCATTGACATAGATATTATATTTGCCCCATTTATAAGCCAAGTCTCGGGCTAACATGATTAATGCAGCTTTGGTAGCAGTATAAGTTGGAGTAGATTGACCTCTGGAAGCTACCAGCCCAGCGGTGGAAGACATAAAGATTATTTTGCCGCCACCCTGTTCTTTCATCTTCCTGGCTGCAGCTGAGGTTAGATAATAGGTACCAGTTAAATTGAGATCCAATACTCTCTGCCATCCTTCAAGAGGGAAGTTCATGGCATTGGCACCCCAGGCAGTACCAGCATTATTAATAAGGATATCAACACTTCCAAAACGATCAACGGCTAAATCTATTAGTTTTTCCCCATCTTCAATTTTACTCACATCGCAAGCTGCAGGTTGAGCCTGTATTTTATACTCTTTTTCCAGTTGGTTGCAAAGATCTTCGCATCTTTCAATTTTGCGAGCCGCAACCACTACATTACAACCCATCTCAGCCAGAGCATCAGCACATTGTGCCCCCAGACCCATAGATCCACCGGTAATAACTGCTGTCTTTCCTTTAATATTAAATAGTTCTGCAATTTTCATTTATTAATCCCCGCTTTCTGAAAAAATATTGTGCATAAGGCCTTCCCCATCTTTAGACATACTAATAGAAGCTATAGTTTTTTCAAGCAATCTTATATGATGGATGTAGTTTCCAAAAGTTGTTGATATTATACTCCGATTGAGCTAATGGCTTAAATATTTAAATAGTGCCAGATATATATCAACTTATCCCATGGTCGGATGCAGGTTTACTAATTCTTCAAATACCAGTTATCCCTTACCAGGGTATTGGATACCTTCTTCCACTACTTAATAATTAATTGTACCTCCCTTCATAATCATTTCTGTCTAAAGATTCCTAGGCTTGGATACCGACAGTTGCTGCAATGCAGGATGATTTTCCAATACTTCATTTTCAAGATTAATAATCATATATGATTAGTTCGCCTGGCGATTATTTATGTTTTAAACTACTTTCAATATGTGCTTTAAGGCTAAGAATCCATTATGATACAATAAGTTCCATTATGATTATAATGAGCAATTTATACTATCCGAAAAGCTTTGTGTCCTGGTCCTCATCGACAAAATATTACTTCTAAGTGAATCTAGGTAATCTATTATAAAGCTCATTCTCTGCTTCATGCTCAAATGTATATTTAGACAATAAATCCTTTCTTTTCCTTATACGGAATCGGAAAATATCGAAAATAGCTCTTATTAGGAAAAACTTGTATGCTAGTCCCTTTACTTTTATAGTATCCCATAAATTCACCTAATATAAAAGGATTAAAGAGGAAGTTTTATGGTGGCAATGGCATGAAAAACCAGCCTGTTTCCAGGCCCGAGCATCGACCTACTCCGACGGCGCCATAAGTTGATAAGTTGG
>JAAYNQ010000084.1 GCA_012520725.1 Syntrophomonadaceae bacterium
AGAATGTCCTATACTATCCATTTGTGCAATGATTCCAAGCAGGATAGTTATATTTCTTTTGTGGAACCTTTAATAACAGATGATATTAAAGGCCGTATAACCAGTGGAGATGCCAGGATAGAAGTCAAGGAAATGGTCAAACCCGGAGGGTCTATTCAGTTGCAGGGAGAATTTATCTTTGAGGCCGGGGACTTGAACAAGCAGGATATTATAGCCATGGAACCCATAATAACCGGCTTCAGGTTAGGTACTGAGCAGGTTATACAGGTGAGGGGAGCAGAGCTGGATTAGTCATCCGGCAAAATACCAAGGAGGTAAACTCATCAACGCCTCCAGCAAAACTGCTCCAGGTGAAGGTTACTCGGGGGACATTGACAAGGAGGAGAACTCATGTTCTGGGAAAATACTAAACTGGTAGTCACGCTGCCCATGTTCTTGACTTATTTCTGCTGGCTCAGCAAGAGAAAAATTATAAAACTGCTACCCATGCTTCTCAGTGCGGTTATTATGGTGGGGGCACTAATCACTTATATGCTGTTTCCGGCTCTTGCCGTTTTAAGCCTCAGCATAGGGTGGGCAGGGCTGCTAGCCTTGGCCAGTTCCGCTTTGGCTCTATTAATATTGCAGCAGGTAGACAAAGTACAGAATTCTTTTAATAAATAAAAAGGGGTTTCAAATATGGCTGTTTTTTCCATAGCCCATCTATATCCAGACCTGCTTAACCTTTATGGAGACAGAGGTAATTTACTCTGCCTGCAGCAAAGAATGCGCTGGTATGGACATGATTGCCGGATCAAGAATATTCACCTGGGAGACAGCCTGGACTATCCGGGTCTGGATATGTTGTTTATGGGTGGAGGATCTGATCGGGAACAGGGTTTAGTTTATCAAGACCTGGTCAAGCGTTCGGACAGCTTGCTGAAAGTCATCGAGGAGGGTATGCCGGTTCTATGCATATGTGGAGCCTATCAACTGCTGGGCAACAACTATATGGCTCTGGATGGACGATTGATGCAGGGACTAAAATTTTTTAACTTTACTACCCGAGCGGGAACTGATCGTTTAATAGGAAATATCCTGATTAAAGCCTGCCTGGGAGGACAAGAAACTACGGTGGTGGGGTTCGAAAACCACGCCGGCAGAACCTATTTTGAGGATGATTCTCTAGAAGCTTTCGGAGAAGTATTGAGAGGTTACGGAAACAATGGGGAAGATAAAAAGGAAGGTATTAAATACCGGCATTTGATAGGGACTTATTTGCATGGACCCCTCTTACCCAAAAACCCGGTCGTAGCAGACTTCTTTCTTAAAACCATGGCCCAGCGTAAGGGGATTGAATTAAGTTGCCGTCTGGACGATGCCATAGAACTGACTGCACATGAACAGATGAAAAATCGCCTCCTATAGAGGTGGCGTAAGCCATGTAGATTAGTGTATATTATAGGCACCACTATATCCTCAAAGCAGGGTATTTTTTTTATATACAGCGGGTAATACTATACCATGACCTGGAATTAAGGGGTGGTATTATTAAGCTGCGCGAAGCTAAGGTGGGAATTGATTCTTTTCCCAGCCAACTAATTCAGGAACGCATGAGTGAGGTTCTGCACAGCAATTATCCCGGACTAAACTTGATTATCGACTATCTGCTACAAAGCAGCGGAAAAATGCTAAGGCCCCGTCTGGTATATATGTCGGCCCAACTTTATCCCCATGATCCCAGAAAAGTAATAGACATATCGGTAGCGGTTGAATTAATTCACCTGGCTTCGTTGTTGCACGATGATGTTATTGACCAGGCCGATCTTAGGCGAGGACGGGAAAGTGTGAACAGTCGCTGGGGCAATCAAGCCAGTGTGCTCACCGGTGACTACCTCTTTGCGGCGGCCTTTAATTTGATAAACCAACATGGTTTAGATGAAGTTATGGACAGCATTACCTCTACCATACAGATAATGTGTACCGGAGAAATAAAACAAATGGCCTTAAACAGCGATTTGGGTATCAGTGAAGAGGATTACTATGATAAGACCTACCGGAAGACTGCCTGCCTTTTTGCCTCGGCTTGCCGGGTAGGGGCCTTGACATCAGGAACACCATTTTCCCAGGTTCAGATACTGGATGATTTCGGACTCAACCTGGGATATGCCTACCAGGTGATGGATGATGTGCTGGATTTTACAGCAGAAGCCAAGAAACTGGGAAAACCGGTTGGAAATGACCTGATCCAGGGGAACATAACCCTGCCGGTTATCCTGGCCTTAAAAGACCGGGAGCGAGGAATGAAATTAAGAAATCTGCTCGAAAGAGGAATCAGTAGTGATAAGCTGCCTTTAATAATTAGCATTCTATGGGAAAGCGGAGCCCTGGAACAGTGTGTGCTCAGATCCCAGCAATTTTTGCAGCGGGCTTTGGAGGACATCAATACCTTGCCATTTAGCCCCGGGCGACAGGCATTGAAGGACCTGGCCTGCAGGCTGATGGATACTTGTTATGAATGCCTGGCCCAGCCTGAGCAAGGGTGGTGGTCACCAGGTGG
>JAAYNQ010000005.1 GCA_012520725.1 Syntrophomonadaceae bacterium
CCAGAAGAACTTTTATCCAGGGTACAGCTATTGGAGCTGTAGGCTTAGCATCTGCCGGCTTATTGGCCGGGTGCAGCCCTAAAGAAGGGGGCCCTTCTGATGGACAGGCAGAAACACCCAAGGGGCAGTGGAGCTGGGAAACCAAGCCGGACCCGATTCCTGCCTCCGAAATTAAGCAAACCGTTGATACTGAAGTACTGGTAATTGGTGTTGGTTTAGCAGGCACCTGTGCAGCGTTAGCAGCTCAAGAGGCAGGAGCCAAGGTTACTATGATTGACAAGAATGACGTGTGGGCCGCACGGGGAGGGCATATTACCGCCTTTGGTACCAAACTACAGCAGCAAATGGGTATAGAGGTAGATTACCGTCAGGTGATCAGACGCTGGGTGTACTGGGCTCAGGGAAGATGTAAAGAAGATTTACTCTGGCTCTTCGCCGAGAAAAGTGGCGCTTGCTTCGACTGGGTAGTGGATATGGTCGAACCCCGGGGATTGAAAGTAGCCTTGTGGGATGGATATTTTAAAGGTCCCGATTATACCGAATACCCGGTAACCCATTTCTTCTACCAGGATGGTACCGACTTCATCTATCAGGATGGAGTTATCGAAGGAGCCGGAAACGGGGTTCTGCTCCCGATCCTGGAAGAAATAATCAAGGAGAGAGGCATTGAAATTCATTACAAGACCCCGGCAGTTCAGATAATCAGAGAAGGCAATGGGCCGGTGACCGGATTGATTGCCGGTGAAGCCGGGAATTATACCCAATATAATGCCAGCAAAGGAGTAATTATTGCTACCGGTGACTATGCCTCCGACAAAGAGATGGTAGAAAGATACGATCCTTTTGCCCTCCAGGCTGATTCACAGATTTATTTCCCCAATAAATGTAATACCGGCGACCTGCACAAGCAGGCTATGTGGGTCGGTGGTGCCATGCAGAAGGTGGAACCTCATGCAGCAGTTATTCACCTGGAATCGGGAGCTCAAAGCTATGCTTTCCTCCATGTAAATGCCTTAGGCAAACGTTTTAAAAACGAAGATGTTAATACTCAATCCAAGAGCTGCACCAAAGAATACGAACCCGATGGCATAGCCTGGACAGTATATGATGCTGACGGCCTGATTCAGGTTAAGCAACAGATCGATGCCGGTCTGGGTGGCGGGCTGTTCTATGGTCAAACCTTTCAACGCATGGGAACCGAGTTTGACCTGGAAGCGGAAAAACAGGTTCTTGATATGCATTTGAATAATGGTAAAGTGGTTTCTGCCGATACCCTGGAAGAACTGGCAAAAAAAATGGAAGTACCGGTAGATAATTTCCTGGCTACGGTTCAGCGATATAATGAAATAGTAGCTGCCCAAAACGATACTGATTATGGCAAGCGGAAAGAATTATTAACCCCTATTGTTAAGCCACCTTTCTATGCCGGTAAACTGCTCAGCACGGTTTTGACCATGGTGGGTGGACTGCGTACCAACACCAACCTAAATGTACTAGATGAAGATGATCAGCCCATTGAAAACCTATATGTAGCCGGCTCTGCAGCAGGCGATTTCTTTGCCAACGACTATCCCACCATCTGTCCGGGTATTGGACATGGCCGCTGCATTACATTCGGGCGTTTAGCAGGAATTATAGCCGCTGGAAAATCAATTGACATTGTACCTTCAATAGAAGTGTAATTAATAATAAAAAGGGGAGATCGTCTTCGATCCTCCCCTTTTTATTAAGGCACTATACCTTGCCGGATGATAATAATTCCTGAGCAATGATAAAATATTAATATGATTCCAAGTGATTAAACAGAGCAGGCAGTAAACAGCAGCTAATCTAAAATGCCCGATATAAAATGGTGGTGTATTATATTGGACTTTAAAATCTCTCATTATTTACTCGAGGGGATGCTGGACCATGGACTTCCTTTCGTAGGCAGCTACTTGGAGAAAAAAATAGGTCGCCCGGTGATTATTACTGATGCAAATGGCCGTATTTGTTACCCTGACCGGTGGGATTCAGTCCAAAATGCAGATGATCTATTTATAAATATTAATATTAACTTTGACCGGCATTGTGATTATAAAATTCATGATAACTCCCTTTATTATCAAGTAAAACAAAATTCCCACTGCAGTGCTTATGTAATAGTAGAGAAGGTCAGCCAGGAAAATATGAAACAAACCCTGGACATTATAGAACAGAGCAGTTTGGCTTTAAAGTATCATTTTTTCATGCTCAACGGAATGATTAAAAGAGAGGAGGATTTTGGAAAGAGCCTGTACGAGAATTTTTTCCTATCAGCAGATGTTAGTATCCCTGATAAGCTGAAGATGTATGAACAAAATATGGACATTGATAATTATTACTTTGTCAGCCTCCTGGACATAGAACAAGGCTCGCTGGATCTGGACTGGAGTTTCTTTCGTTCCTACGTCAATGAAACTATGAAACTTGAGTGTTGCGAGTATGTCAGTTCTATTATCGTGCCTGGTCGGCTCCTTACCATAATAAAAGCTAATCCCACTACCAGCCCTATGGATATAGACCCGGACTGGCCGGGAAGAGAAAATCTCCTGATTAACAAAGAAACTATAGAAAAGAAGTTTAATATAAGCTTTTCGCAAGGTATAGGAAGAAATTACCGTCCTTCCGGTATGCTAAAAAGTTACCAGGAGGCTTGCATTGCCATAACCCTCCCCCGCTTAATGGGAAAGAAAAGCTTTATTCAACACTTTTCCCAACTAGGGGTGTTTGCAATAATATTTGCTAATGAACCGGAAACGGTAAAAAACTACTGTCTTCAGGTTTTAGGCAAAATCATTGAGCATGATAAAAAATATGGAACTGATCTGCTGGATACCTTAAGAATACTCTTAGATAATTCGTGCAGCTGGACTACTACCGCCAATCAGATGTACGTTCATGTTAATACTGTTTACTATCGCATGTTTAAGGTACAGAAACTTTTAAATGTTGATTTTTCCTTGTTTGAAACCCGGCTTCATCTGTACACAGCCATCAGAGCCTGGGACACCTTGAACATGTGTGGGTTCCTGGAATAGATGGGAAAAAGACAAAAACAATAACTCATTAGCCATAAGCAGGGCAGATATTTTACGGATATCTTTTTTATAGTCTTATTAGATTGTAATCCAAACATTAGGGGATGATTTCATGTACAAAACTCCAAATTATAGATGGAGTTGGGAAAAACCACCATTACCAATCCCAGACGTCGAAATAATAAAGACTATACATACTGACATAGTCATCATTGGGGCTGGCCTGGCCGGAATGGTAGCTGCTTTGTCAGCCTGGGAAGCCGGAGCCCGTCCAATAATCATCGAGAAAAACTGGACCTTCTCTGCCCGTGGCTTCCATAATGCCGCTTTTGACAGCAAGCTACATAGAAAGATGGGTATTGAAGTAGACTACCGGCAGGTGATCCGGGATTGGGTAAGGTGGTCCCAAAGTAAAGTGGATGAAGTGTTACTCTGGCGCTTTGCCAAGAAAAGCGGAGCATGTATGGATTGGCTGATTGATATTGCTGAAGCCGGAGGAATGCAGGTTGGCATCTGGGACGGTTATTACAAAGGTCCTGATTACACCGAATATCCAGTCACTCATCTCTTTTATGTTCCGGGTCAACCAGAAATATCCTGGAATTACGGTTTAAGTAGGATTTTGGAAAGAAACATAAAAAACTGTGGTATAGAAATTCACTACCATTCACCAGCAGTTAGATTGCTTAGAGAAAAGCAAGGTCCGGTTACTGGGGTTATAGCAGGCAGACCCGGCAGCTATACCAGATACCATGCCGAACAAGGTGTTATTATAGCTACCGGTGATTATGCATCCAATATGGAAATGCTGGAAAGATACAATTCCTTTGCCCTGCAAGCCGATGCCCAGGTGTACTGTCCCCAGGAAACCAATGTAGGCGAAGGCCATAAAATAGCTATGTGGGTAGGAGCAGCCATGCAAAAAGTAGAACCCCATTCTACCGTAATTCACCTTGAGGCTGGAGCCATGAGTTATTTTTTCCTTCATGTTAATGCCCGGGGGCAACGCTTCAAGAATGAGGATGTCAATACTCAATCAAAAAGCTGCGGCAAACTGCTGCAACCGGGAGGAATTGCCTGGACCGTGTATGATGCCAATGGTCTATACGATGTTCAGCAGAGCATTGCCCGAGGTACCGGCGGGGGATTATTCTGGGATCAAACTGAACGCTTAATGGGCCAGGAATGGGACCTGGAAGCCGAACAGGCTTTGCTGGCCAATCATATTCAATCAGGTAAGGTAGTCTGTGCTGATACCCTGGAAGAGCTGGCCAAAAAAATGAAGGTTCCGGTGGAAGACTTTATTGCTACCGTAAAACGTTATAATCAACTGGCAGCCCAGAAAGATGACGAGGATTTTGGCAAACGTTCAGAACTGCTTACACCTATTGTAAAACCGCCTTTTTATGCCGGTCGACTACTAGCCACCATTCTTACTGCCTCTGGTGGCTTGCGCACCAACATAAATTGTCAGGTACTGGACGAAGACGATGAGCCCATACCCAATCTCTACGTAGCCGGTTCTACTGCAGGGGGGTTTTTTGCCAATGACTATCCTACTATCTGCCCGGGTATTGGCCATGGAAGGTGTATTACTTTTGGCCGAATAGCCGGAATTGTGGCTGCTGGTAAAGATGTAGACCAGGTGATTCCTTCCCGAAAAATATGAGAACAAGACACCAACACTAATGTCAAATCATTTTGATTCTGTTTTGATGTCTTTTGTAATTTATTAAAGCTGAAGACAGTACACCACATAAGCCCTCATCCATCCTATTGTATCCATTTGTAGCCATTGGCTATCTTTACTCCTGTCTCAGCCCTCTCCCATAGTATAATCATTGCCCATGAAATAAGGCTATATAAGCATTTGTCTATTGCTCAGGGCTGAACCTTTTGCAGCTGGTATGAATAATATAGACCAGAAAGTTATCACGGGGGATGAAATATGAGCAGAAGTTTAAGCTACAAAAATGTGAGTAAACGGAGATTTAATTGTATGAAATCTACTATGCGGGCCCGGGTTCATGATTTTGCCCGTAAGAACAATTACCGTATTACCGTCTGGCAGGTACCGGATAAAGACTCAGGCCGCTGGCACATTAAACTGGAAAGCAGCAAAATCAATAAACCCAGTTTGGATTTTATAGCCAATGTAAAGCGCAGTCCCAACAACTTGTTGACCATCGACCTCATTCATATGCCGGCTTTTATCTCTACCTCCAGCGCGGTAAGAGAAGTAAATGCCGTATATCACAGTTGCAGCGAATAAATCTGATACCTTTCCACCCCTTAGGTGTCATAGCTGGGATGCCCTTCAG
This sequence comes from Syntrophomonadaceae bacterium, assembly GCA_012520725.1. GTDB lineage: Bacteria > Bacillota > Syntrophomonadia > Syntrophomonadales > Syntrophomonadaceae > JAAYJK01. Next base: position 5,381 of record JAAYNQ010000005.1, read on the forward strand.
GAATGATTCCCCAGGCACTTCCGTCTGTCCTGCGGCATATTACTTTGTATATACCGGCATTGAGTATTATGCGCTTGCATAGGAAACAGGGTTCAGCGTCTATAATCTGCCCGCTTGCCACATCATAGCCGGCCAGATACAATATGGCACCTAAGGTTTTATCCCTTCCGGCATTTATAATGGCATTCATTTCTGCATGAACACTGCGGCATAGTTCATAGCGCTCCCCACTGGGCACCCCTTTTTCATCCCGCTCACAAAATCCTAAATCACAGCAATTGGGCCTTCCCCTGGGAGCCCCGGTATACCCGGTGGAAGCAATAGTATCATTTTTCACTATCACGGCTCCATAATTTCTGCGCAGACAGGTACCTCGGGAGGCCACATCCAGGGCTATATTCAAGTAATAATCATCTTTGCTGGGTCTGGGTTGCAAAATAATCACTCCTGTTTTAGGAACTTATGATTGAATAATGAAGATTGATCTTCCTTTATCTATGGGCTTGTTTTCTAAGTACTTACAAGGTTAATATTTCTACCCCATCTTCTGTAACTCGCACCGTATGCTCCCACTGGGCCGACAAGGAGCCATCCTGGGTAACTGCAGTCCAGTTATCCTCCAAGACCCGACACCGGTAGCCGCCTGCGTTTATCATAGGTTCAACCGTAAATACCATATTGGGTACCAGGACCATACCTGATTGCTCTGGTCCATAGTGGGGCACAAAGGGATCTTCGTGAAATTTATTGCCGGTCCCATGACCGCCGTAGTTTTGCACTACCGAAAAACCGTGTTTTTTGGCATGTTGTTCGATAGCATAACCAATATGTCCAGTACGGTTAAAAGGTCTAACCTGCTCTATACCCAAATTCATACATTCGAAAGCCACCTGTACCAGACTCCTGGCCTGGGGGGAAGGATCTCCCAGCAAGAACATGCGGCTTATGTCTCCATAGTATCCATCCAAAATACAGGTAATATCCACATTAAGAATGTCCCCGTCTTTTAGCTTGGTCTGGTCGGGAATCCCATGACATATTACATTGTTCAAAGAAGTGCATACACTCTTGGGAAAGCCGTTGTAATTCAGAGGTGCAGGTACAGCCCCATGCTCTATAGTTAATTTATGAACCCAGTTGTTTATATCATCGGTACTTATACCTATTTGTATTTCATCACTGATCAGATCCATAATCTTCTTGCTCAGTTGACAGGATCTCCGAATGCCGGCAATCTGCTCATCAGTTTTGATCAGATTGCGGCTGGGAACAGGAACCCCCTGCCTTTTCAATTCCTTTAAGCGTTCATCTTGTTCCATATGGCACTTTTTGTATTTTATCCCGCTGCCACACCAACATAAATCGTTGCGGGTTAATTGCTTGAATATCATCTTTAAATAATAAACTCCTTTCCCTATCTTACAGTTGGATTCTGAAAAAACAGCACCACTGGTTTGGATGCTCTTTACATTATACTATCATTCTTTCCTATCTTACCCTGAAAAGCTATTAGCTGTCACCAAGGAGCTGCCATAGTTCTTCTACACTGTCTACCATATACTGCGGTTGGGAGTTAAGCAATTCTTCCCTGGAACCATAACCAAAGCTTACTGCCAACGAATCAATACCATTTAGCCTGGCTCCTTGGATATCAAACTTTCTATCTCCTACCATCAATGCTTCCTGAGGCTCTAAGTGCGAGTATTGTTCCAGGACCATGGCTATGAGTTCGCTTTTGTTCATCAGACTGCCATCCAGATTGCTGCCGGCAACAGGGTTAAAATACTTCAGTAAATCAAAATGTTCCAGTATCTGCCCAGCATAAACACCCGGTTTGGTAGTGGCTACGGCCAGGTATCTGCCAGAATCATACAGTCTTTCCAATAATGCTGGTATCCCTGCATAAACCTCATTCTCAAACATGCCCTGGGCTACAAAATATTCCCGGTAGTATTGAATTGCCTGCCAGGCCTCTTTATCTGTCATCCCATAAAATTCCTGAAATGAATCGATAAGAGGGGGACCCACGAAAGCATGTAATTTCAAACGGTCATCTTCACTTATGCCCATTTTCTCCAGAGCATAATGTACTGAGTTAATTATTCCCGGTCCGGAATCCGTTAGGGTACCATCCAAATCAAAAATTATAAGTTTGTATTGTTTCAAGAATCATCTCTCCCCTACTAGCTTCATTGGCTGCCTGGATCTAATTCTGTCTCCAGCCTCCATCCAGGCACAGAACTTGAGCATTTATACAGGCGGCCTGGGAAGACAACAAAAAAAGGCAGGTGTCGGCAATTTCTTCCGGCTGCATCATCCGTCCGGAAGGTATCTCATCCAAGAGTATTTTGATGTCTTCTTCATCCAGCTGGGAGAAAATCATTTCTGTGGCTACAGGACCCGGGGCAATGGCGTTGACTGTTATCCCCGATGGCCCTACCTCACTGGCCAGGGATTTGGTAAAGGCTATCAATCCTCCCTTGGAGGCAGCGTAGACCGACTCATAAGATGCTCCGGAAATCCCCTGAATGGAAGCTATGTTGACTATTCTTCCATAGCGTTTCCTTATCATATGAGGCAGGGCTTCCCGGCAACATAAAAAAGCACCTTTAAGATTAACATTCATAACCCGGTCCCACTCAGATACCGTGGTTTCTTGCACCAGAGTCCTCAGGGCTACTCCAGCGTTATTTACCAGCAGTTCCACCTCACCCCAGGCCTTCCTGAGCTCTCCAAACAAGCGGCTCACCTCTTCTTCCCGGCTGATATCTGCCTGTAGAGCCAGGGCTTTATGGCCTTTTTGCTGCAGTTCTTCCACCAGCTTCATAGCCTCTTTTTGAGAATGAAGGAAGTTGATAGCCACCAAAGCCCCCTGGGCTGCTACCGCCCGGGCTACAGCAGCTCCGATCCCTCTTGCTCCCCCGGTAATCAGACATACTTTACCTTCCAGGCTAATGTTGGATTGTTCCACCTCTACACCTCCGGCTTTGGTCATAATTTTTATAACTATCCGCCCTGGTAATTATTATATTATATACTGAGCTGGAATACACAGCTACTCCACCCCAACTAATCAGATACCAATAAGCAGCAGCAAGTGATATTAAGATATTAACCTGTACTATGGTTTTCACACAGTATGTTCCCGTTTTGGTATACTGATAGCCTTCATCTATATTCAGGCATGCCCCCGCCGATTTGACTTGTTAATTGTATATCTAATAAAAGCACAAAATAAAACTTCGGCAAAAATTAATTGCCGAAGTTTGATTACCTTTATTAATAGCTCAGGTGGCGGAGTAGACTACAAGACTCATCCCAACGAAAAAGGTGATTTTTTTCAACCGCTCTCAACAACCCAACTATTATCAGTATATATTTTTAAATCTATGGTAAACAGTGAAAAAAGTATAATCAACCAGTTTTTCTCCGCCACCTACATATCATTATACCTGAGTTGAAAGGTTACAGCAAGAAGCAGATTTTGGATAATATATATTATATAATATTTAAGATAGAATACAGCTTGATAACCTTATAGCAGGTAGGCCACTAACTAGTGGTACAGTAAATGAGAATTTTGCCAAGATTCTGAATACATCTTGACAAAGATGGCTTGGTTTCATACAATGAAAGCACCTTGATGGCTTTTATTAGCAGGATATTTGATCCTCTTAAATCATAAACCTACTATTAACTAGAGTTGAACCGACCCATAATAGCTGAAAAATAACATAGGTTTTTTTGAATAATTTTAAAATCCATAGAATAATGATTAATACGTCAAAAACCCAACTTTAATAATCAGCAGTAAGGCCAGGTTATTTTTGCCAACAATTTCTAGTTATCCATTCCAGCATATTCACATCAAAGAGCAGCGCGCCTTGCAATTATATCAATACTATTTCTTAATATGACATTTTTATAAGATTTTTTAATATTTCTGTCTCTTGCTCCAACTAAGATTACAGCTTTCGAGTTTCAATCTTTATATATTGAAACTCGATGCAAATAAATAGTAAGGGGGTGTACAAATAGTAATATTATCCCTTTAGTAAGATAGATAAGAGTTCAAAAGAGAAAAGGAGGAGTTTAAATGTCTGGACATGGAAGTGGTTGGGCGAATCCGGCCCCCGCAGGTTTGCTTGCTCTAGCAATAGCCTGTTTTACCTTTTATGCAGTTTTGGGTGGTAAGGTTGAACATACCTGTATTCCCTTACTAGGATGCTGGTTGCTGGGTGGTGCTCTGGTACAATACACTGTTGCCATTATCGAACTTAAGGAAGGTGCCACCACTGGTGGTAACGTATTCCTGTTCTTCTCAGCTTTCTTTATGCTGGTTGGTGGGATAGAGTTTATTTTTAAATATCTGGTTATTGCCAATGGATGGCCGGCAGTGGATGCTCGTATAGATGGATTTGCCTGGTGTGCTCTATGGTTTGGCCTCTGGTTATGGACTCCCGCATATTTCAAGTCACCTATGAGTCTCCTACTAGCAGTTCTTTGCCTCGATGTGGCGGTTCCTATTGTTGCACTGCAAGATTTGCAGGCTATAGGCCATGATTATGCCGGGGTTGCTGCTAACTTCCTGGGTCTGGCTGGAATCTTTGGTATTTATACAGCATCAGCTATTATACTGAATACTGAGTACGGTAGAGCCGTTCTGCCTATGCCTGGTGGGTTTATAAGGCCTAAAAATATAGGAGCATAGGCCATCATATAAATGGGTAATATTCCCTTGGGAATACATTATAAGGGTCTTAATAACATATGAATAATTAGTTAAGTAAAAATTAAGTGGGCTAGGCCCACTTAATTTTTATATATATCCATCTATACCTAAATGGTACAAGGGAGGGATAAGGTACAATAAATTGGGAAATTTGCAAAAGCAAAATTGTAGGACTTGGCGCAGCCGCTTGCTTAAGATATAGTTGACCACTTAATCCAGCAAGAGAGGAATCGCGAAACCATGTCCAGAAATAAGATTATACATTTAAATGAAGGAGCTATAAAGCAGGAATAAAAGGAGTTGGTAATAGCGTTGAGGAGACCCTTAATGAACTATTGCAGCAGAATCAAGTTAATCTAAGCCTGATTATTACTTAGGAGGCGATATCATGAATGTTATTGATGCTCTTAACTCAAGGTACACCTGCCGTGCATTTAAGCAGGACCCAGTAGCCCAGGATACGGTAATAAAAATCCTGGAGGCGGCCAACCGGACTCCATCCTGGGGAAATACCCAACCCTGGAACTTATATGTGGCAGCAGGCGAACTGCTTGAAGAGCTGAGAAAGGGATCCCTGGAACGTTTTTCCCAAAAAGTTGCCGGAAAGACAGACCTCCCAGTCCCCCAGGAATGGCCGGAAGCCCTCAAGCAGCGTTATATTACTGTAGGCAAAGAACGTTATGAGCTTCTCAGCCAGGAGTTGGATAAAGAGGCTATCATCGACACTGTTCAAGACAGGAACTATCGATTCTTTGATGCCCCAGTGGTGATCTTTATCTGCATGAACAGGAATCTAACTGCTTATTCCATGTTTGATCTGGGTGCTCTTAGCCAGAGTATGATGCTGGCTGCTCAAGAATATGGACTGGATACTGCACCTGCCATTATGCTGGTCCAGTACCCGGATATGATTCGCCAGGCTATGGACATCCCGGAAGAGGAGGCTATTGTTCTGGGAATAGCACTAGGATACGGCGACTCTTCCAGTATTCACAACCAACACCGAACTGCCCGCAGGCCTATTCACGAAGTCGCCAAATTAAAAGGGTTTTAAAATTTTACAAGGTGGTATGGGAGTCTGGATAAGGCTCCCTAGCACTTATAAAAAGTGCGGTTTAAGCGTATTTCGAGGCTAATTCATCTACCGCTCTGATGGCTAAGGCAATATCTTCCTCTCGATTAAAATAACCCGGGCTTAACCTGCAGGCTCCAATATCATAGGATCCTATAGTCTGGTGGGCTAAAGGTGCACAATGAAGCCCGGAGCGGCTAACTATTCCGTAATAGTGATCCAGGCCCATGCTCAATTCCCCACAGTCCATCCCTTTAATGTTAAAAGAGACTACCGCCGTTTTTCGCCTGATTTCATCAGGTCCATAAAGCTCCACTTGGGGAATGGCTTGAAGCCCATCCATAAGCATCCGGCATAAACGCTGTTCATGCTGATGAATTTTATCCATTCCTTCTTGTTTAATATATTGTATTCCGGCTAAAAGACCGGCTATTCCAGGGGTGTTAGGGGTGCCACTTTCCAGCAGGTCAGGCATAAAAGCCGGATGCTCCAGACTCTCCGAAAGGGAACCGGTACCGCCTTGTTTAAAAGACTTGATTTCCAGTCCGGGCTTAAGGTATATTCCACCCGTACCCTGAGGTCCTAACAAACCCTTGTGACCAGTAAAGGCTAGCACATCTACATACTGTTTTTCTACGTCTATGGGTATTAGCCCTGCTGTCTGGGCTGTATCCAGCACGAATAAGAGTTCATGCTCTCGAGCTATTTTACCTATCTCTTCTATGGGCATGATGGTACCGGTTAAATTTGAAGCGTGCAATATACATATCATCTTGCTATTGGGCTGAATGGCTTTCCTCACTTCATTCGGATCCAAACTTCCGTCCCTGGCACATGGAACCTTGGTCCATTCTATACCAAAGCACTGCTCCATGGCATACAATGGCCTGGCTATTGAATTGTGTTCCATGCTGCTGCTTATCACATGGTCACCTGGCTTGAGCAGGCCCTTTAAAGCTATGTTTATCGCTTCGGTGATATTTAAGGTAAAGGCAATATGGGCACTATCCCTGATATTAAACAGATCAGCCAAGGCCTCCCGGCAATCCATTAAGATAGATCCAGCCTGCAGAGTTGCTTTATTACTACCCCTACCAGGGTTTCCTCCCAGGTTTCTATTGAAATGGTCAACCGCCCGGTAAACCTCCTCCGGCTTAGGGAAAGTGGTGGCGGCATTATCCAGATAAACGCTTGGCATATTCTCCCCCTCTAAATGGTAATGGTCTTAGCAGCTCCAGCCATGAGTTCGACTGCCGTGTACATGTTGGTAATTTTGCCGCTGGCCAGTTTGCCAGTTTTTTGATAGTAATCCAAACAGGTGCCACAGGATAGAATTTCTACTCCTGTCTTTTCCAGGTTTTTAATCTGTTCTAAAACCGGTGAATCTTCCAGGGTCAGAAAAACCCCTTTGTTCATAAATATTACCGATTTCAAATTTGATTCCAACTCATTCAGAGTATAGAGAAATCCCTTCATCAGTACTTGACCCAGCTCCCGCTCTCCTTCGCCCAAAAGATCACTCTTAACTAATATAACTATATCTCCCGAAGCCGGTAAAGCTTTCTGTATTTTTTCAGTTTTGCTCATACGAATGTGGAATTCACCAGCTCTTTCCTCTATCCTATATTCATAACCCTGGCTTTGGGCCAACCTTATTACGTTTTCCCGCGCCACATCTCTATCTACTATGGTAGTCAGCTCAGCTCCGTCCTCTGCTTCCATGGCTTTTTTGGTTAAAATTACCGGTTGTGGACAATCCAGACCACGAGCATCAACAATTCTACTCACCTATCTTACATCCTTTCTGGCTTATTATGATTAAGGGTTCTGCATGATATAGATAATCGCAAAGATTTTTTTGTGGACGAAAAACCTAAAAAAGGATCATGCTACTAACAATATATCATTTAGCCTGTCATATTAGAAATAACTTTAGGTTATATCTCTTTGATCACTGCAAGTGACAACATTGGATCACGGAAGCAGAGAGCTTTCCAATACTTTAATTTGAGCAAATTGTAATTTTACTAAACTGCCTACCTGAATTTATCTCCTATTAAATCTCATATGGTGTTACAATCAATATGCAGTAGTTTAACTGTTCTCAGCTCCTTATTTCACTAAGAAGGGATAAATTAAGATATTAAAGACTAACCGGGGAGTAATTCTATGAATAATAAACTGAACCATATAAAAGGAGACATTGCAGGTTCTATTGGCGACCTGGGTACCTTCTTGCCCTATATAATCGGTGTGATAACCATCGGCGGCATGGATGCTACCGCTGTTCTCTTCACCTTTGGCCTAATGTATATTTTTACCGGTTATTTTTACCGGATTCCTGTACCGGTACAACCCATGAAGGTTATCGGGGCGGTGGTTTTGGTCTCAGGCCTGAGTACTGGTGAAATAGCGGCCTCAGGTATTTTGATGGGTTTGGCCCTGTTGCTGCTGGCCTTGACCGGCTTGGCAGATAAACTGGCCTTGTTAACTCCTAAAAGTGTTACCGCCGGTATACAGGCCGCCCTGGGTATCAGCCTGGCCTTGTTGGGGATTAAATTCATCAATGCCGAACCCCTCCTGGGTATAGCCATAGTTCTGCTTATGTTTTTCCTGCTGGGCAATCCCCGGGTTCCTGCTGCCCTCCTGGTGGTGCTGGGTGGAACTTTGATAAGTCTTATAATACATCCTGAACTCCGTGGCCTGACTTTAAATTTTGGTTTGAATTGGCCGCAGCTGGTTTACCCTCAATGGCAGGATTTTTACCGGGGTTTTACCCTGGGCTTTTTGCCCCAGTTTCCATTAACCCTTACCAATTCCATTCTGGTTACAGCAGCCTTGGCCAAGGAATTATATTCCGACAAGGCAATTAAGGTTAACGAAAAAAACCTCTGTTTCACCCTGGGGGTGGGCAATTTACTCAGCATGCCTTTGGGCGGCTTTCTCATCTGTCATGGAAGCGGAGGACTGGCAGCCCATCATCGTTTTGGCGCCAGAACCGGGCTATCGGTAATAATAATGGGAGTATTCTTGGTATTAACAGCTATAGTCCTCGGTCCATCCAGTGTTAAACTGCTGGAATTGGTTCCTCAGGCAGTATTGGGTCCTTTGCTTTTTTATAGTGGAATTGACCTGGTAGTAAATATCAAAGGCCTGGATAGCAGAAATAATATCTACACCTTTGTTGTGGTGCTTATTATCAGTATTGCAGTGAATCCTGCCATTGGCTTCCTGGTAGGATTGCCTTTGATCTATATACTTAATAAAGGACTGGTTAAACCATGAGTAGTATAGGGCTATATATCATAATAATTATGATAAGCTACTTATTGGGCAGTATTCCCAGTGCTTATCTGCTGGGACGAATATATGGAATCGATATACGCCGGACCGGCAGTGGCAATGTTGGAACAATGAATACCCGCGCTACTCTGGGCTGGAAACCGGCTGGGCTGGTTTTGCTTTTGGATCTGGCCAAGGGAATGCTGGCTGTATATCTGGCCGGGATAGCGGGAATCGACCTGATGTTGGCCGGTAGTATGGCGGTATTGGGCCATGTTTGCCCCTTATGGCTGAAGTTTAAGGGGGGTAAAGGTTTGGCCACTGGGGCCGGAGCCTTAATAGCCGGAGCTTACCCGCTAAGTGTGGTGGTTTTCTTGCTTTTTACCCTGATAAGCTATCCCTTCCTGAAACAAATAGATCTGAGCAACATATTGTCAACTATAGCCACTCTGATGGTTTCCATCATATTGTATGGGTGGGATTCTTTTCTAATCCTCCTGGGCTTGATAATAATATTAAAACACCTAATAGTGTTAAAAGCTGACTTGCCTTAACCCTGATCCTAGTCAAGAATAATAATTCTCCCTTAGCATGCACAACTTAAGCTTACGAAGGAGCATCTGATATGAAAAGCATTGACCACACTCGTAGCAAGCAAACTGCACTGGGAATAGGAAGCTTTATCATAGCAGCTATTCTCATTTACCTGTTATGGGGAGATGCCAGGGGGCTTACCGCACCTCCTTTAACCCCTATTTTGATCTTTTGGCTCTTAGTAAGCGGTTTAATTGCCGGAGTATTCGGTTCTCTAATCGGTGTAGGAGGCGGAGTAATTCTGCTGCCTATCCTGCATTTTAGCCTGGGTTATCCTTCTCCCCTGGCGGTAGGTACTTCCTTATTAATAGTTGCTTTTGCTTCTGCTTCCGGTGGCTATGGGCATTTTATTAGAAACAATGTGCATATGGAAGCCTTTAAATGGACAGCCCCCGCCGCAATTATAGGAATTTTTATCGGTTCCGGCTTGTTTATTCTCCTGGCTGATAATACCCCCTTGCTAACTCTCCTCCTGGGAATAGCTTTTATTATTCCCGCTTTACTCATGATCTGGGAGAGCCTGTCCCCCCTTCGTTTCCAAGCCGGGTTGGACAAGCTGAAAATAAAGCAGCCTTATATGGCTCTACTGGGTATAATCACCGGTACTCTAACCGGTTTATTAGGACTGGGCGGAGGCTACCTGCTGGTACCGGGATTTATTTACTTGTTTCATTTGCCAGTAGTAATAAGCATGGGCACCTCCCTGGCTGTAATATTCCCGGTTTCCATCATCGGCAGCATCTTCAAGCTGGGTGGCGGATATGTTGATATTATGGGTGCCCTCATAGCTTCTGCCGGCACTGTAGTTGGTTCCACCATTGGGGCCAGTATTATTAAATATTTTAAACCCCAGTTCCTCAAACTTATTTTTAGCCTTTACTTTCTCTATGTATCCATAAGATTCATTCTATAATGGGGACATTCCTTCAATGAAGGAACCTCGAAGAAGGTGTGTCCCCTGACCTAGCCGGGACATTCCTTCAATATGGGAACCCCGAAGAAGGTGGTCCCCTGACCTTAGCCGGGACATTCCTTCAATGAAGGAACCTCGAAGAAGGTGTGTCCCCTGACCTTAGCCGGGACATTCCTTCAATATGGGAACCCCGAAGAAGGTGTGTCCCCTGACCTTAGCCGGGACATTCCTTCAATGAAGGAATCTTAAGGAAGGGTAGGATTTTCCCCGCTCACTAGATCCTCTATAGCCCCAAAATATTTAGGGATGTCCCGAATTATAATATCATTGTGTCCTGCTCCAGGTATCACCAGCATCTTCTTATCCACTGAGCCCAGAGTATTGTATACCAGTTCTCCTTCCCGCCAGGGTACCAAAGTATCTACCCGCCCATGAATGACCAGAGCCGGGAGCTTGATTTGGGCTATCATCTCCAAACACTCTCCCTCAATCTTATCCAGCTCTGCAGTAGGCCCCATTAATCCCAGCTGGTAGATAAGACGGCTAATACTGGCAAAGCCGCTTTCTATTATCAGTCCCTGCAAACCATCCCCATAATGGAAGGCCAGTTCCAGGGCTGAAATACTGCCCAGAGAGCGTCCCATAATATATAGCCCACCACTGCAGCCTCTTCTATCCAATTCGTTCTTAACCGTCTTGTATAGCAAATGGGCATCCTGGACCAAATGAGTGAAAGAGGGTTTACCACTGCTGGCTCCATAGCCCCGATAATCAACCACCACCAGATTGATCTGCCGGGCTAGATAAAGAGGGGCCAAACCGTCATAATCAGATGCTACCTCCCCATTGCCGTGAAAATACAGAATCCAAGGCCACTTTGTTCCCCCTGAATAAAACCTGCTTGCTATTCTGTTCCCATCCTCAGTTTCAGCAAATAAGTCCCAGGCATATTCTGGAGGACGAGTAAAATCAGCTCGCGGATAAAAGAGCATCTGCAGTAAGTAGGGCTGATCTACATAAGAATAATCAGGCATAATTTCCCTCCTAGGCTTTTTATTCTAATATTCAAGTTTCTTAGCCACTATTCCTTTACCATAAGAATCAATGATTTAATCCTGGCAATAGTTTATAATACATTTATTCAAGTAAACAGATTTATCGAAGAGGTGACGGTTTAGATATGAGAATCTTGGTTTTTGGCCTGGGAGCTCTGGGCACCGTTTATTCCTGTCTGCTACATAATCAGGGACATGAGATAACGGGAGTGGACCATCCGGCAGTAGTTGAAAAGGTTAAAGAACACGGGGTCCGGGTTACTGGTATTTGGGGTGAACACCAGGCTTATCTTAAACAGGTAGTGAGCAAGCTGGAGGATATGGATGAGAGCTCTTATGATTTAGTCATTATCAGTGTAAAATCCTATGAAACCGGGGAAGTAGCTGCAATGTTGAAAAATCAGCTCTCAGACTACAGCTATGTATTATTGGCCCAAAACGGATACGGCAACTTTGAATCCGCAGCCAGGTTTTTGTCTCCCCAGAAAATAATACTGGGCCGGGTGATTTTTGGATCGGAAACCCTGGAGCCGGGTTCAGCCCGAGTTACTGTTATAGCTGATGATGTAATGCTGGGTTCTCCAAGGAATGATATTGATATGCAGGTACTGAATGAGCTGGCCCGGACCTTTACCCAGGCCGGTATACCCACCCGGGCTTCAGATGATATTATGCGCTATGTTTGGGGCAAAGTAATATATAATTCTGCCCTTAATCCATTGGGAGCTATTTTGGAAGTACCTTATGGTAAATTAGCAGAGGTCAGTTTCAGCAAAGAACTTATGGATGGTATAATCGAAGAGATTTTCGAGGTTTTGAAAGCCGCAGGACAGTCCACCCTATGGGAGAATGCAGAATCCTATCGCCAAGACTTTTATTCCCGGCTGCTTCCCTCCACTGCGGCTCATCATGCCTCTATGCTACAGGATATACAACGAGGGCGTAAGACGGAAATCGACTCTTTAAACGGGGCGGTAAGCAAATTGGGAGAACAATATGGAATAAACACTCCCATTAACCGTTTTATTACTCTGATGCTTAAGGCCAAGGAGGCTATGCGCCTGAGCTGATCACAGGAAATGCTTGATCCCTATATGCCTGTTATTATATAAGCACAGGTAGGAGCTGGGTCCGATACGGCACAGCTCCTTTTTCACGCCTGCCTTGAACTAATGAAGACCCTGGTCTATATGACAAGGGTTAAAATGCTGGCTTTAATGCATAAACTTTTTAGCCGGGAATAAAGCATTTAATTCTTGCAAAGGAACATGAACCAAATTATCCTGGCTTACTACGGCTAAAATGGCTATTTCTTCCCCCGAATATTCTTCATAATAAGTACCAACAACACATACTGTCAGCATTACTCCATCCAAATAAACTGTAAACAGGTCTCCTCGGTTCAAATTTACCCCCTCCACTTTATTCCATCCACTAAAAGCATTTCTACTCGGGAGCGAAATTCTAGGGGATGACCGCTATATACCACTAAATCAGCCTTTTTGCCTTTTGCGATTGATCCCAGCTCCTGGGAAACACCCAGTATTTCTGCGGGCCAAAGGCTAAGAGCCTTTAAAGCCAGCTCCTCATCCAGCCCCTCCCGGACAGCCAGAGCAGCACAAACCCTCAAATGTTCAATAGGTACCACCGGGTGATCGCTGATTAAGCTGAATTTTACCCCCCGCTGGGCTAAAAGGGCTGGAGTCTTAAAAGATACCTCTTTTAGCTCCACTTTAGCCCGGTTAATCAAAAATGGTCCCAGGAAAACCGGCACCTCTCTTTTCTGCAGCTCATCAGCAACCTCAAGTGCTTCGGTACCATGCTGTATTATCATTTTTATATTAAATTCGTCCTTAATACGTAGGGCGGTCATTATGTCATCAGCCCGATGAGCATGAACCAACAAGGGCATTTCTTGTTTTAATACTTTTTGCAAGGGATCTTGTTTAAAAACCTCAGATGCGGTTCTATCTACCCGGTCCATATTCCTGGCTGCAGTGTACAAAGCTTCCCTTAACAAACTGGCATTGGCCATACGGGTGATAGGAGATTTCTTTTGTTCAGCATATACTCTTTTGGGGTTTTCTCCCAAAGCCGCCTTTAGTCCCCAAGGATGTTTATAAACCATGTCTGCGGGCCTTGCTGCCAGATGCTTTAAGAATACTGCTTGCCCTCCAATTAAGTTAGCACTTCCCGGCATAGTCAAAGAGCGAGTAACCCCTCCTCTTAAAGCATCGGTAAATGCCAAATCCCAAAAATTAATGCCATCCAAGGCTCTTAATTGAGGAGTGATAGGATCAGCAATTTCGTTGACATCGCTTCCTTCAATTCGATATATCTCCTCCTCCAGCCCTATATGATTATGGCTGTCAATAAAACCTGGAAGCAGATATTTGCCCGAGGCATGGATAAGCTCACAATCTTGCGCCAGGCTCGGGTTTTCCCCCAGCTCTACGATTGAATCTCCATCTACAACTACCGTCGCCTTTTCAAAACTCCCTGCCTCATTCATGCTAAGTACTCTGGCGTCTTTTATGGCTAACACTGACTTCTCCTTCCTTATCTTATGATAATCACCCTATGGCTGTTCAAAGATATTCCTAGTATTATCTACCTGTCTTTTTTAATTATATTATAAACCCTGCTTTATGTCCCTAAAGCCAGTAGGCATAAACTAACTCCGTTTCTTGGCTGCAGCCTCGACCAGAGCTTGAAATAAATAGTCGGCATAGAGGTCCTCCAGGCATTCCGGATGCCATTGGATCCCGATAACCAAGTGTTCCTGACCTCCATATTCTATGGCCTCAATAGTCCCATCAGGAGCACAGGCAGAGATTACCATACCTGGGCCTGGAACTTTAATGGCTTGATGATGAAAACTATTCACCTTAATCTCTTCGCTTCTCAGAATCCTCTCCAATTTGGTATATTTTTCTATAAACACGGGATGGAAGGCATAATTCCGGGGAGCTTTTTGCTCATGCATAAAACTGCCTTCCAGATTCTGCACCAGACTTCCTCCCGCCGCCAGATTAATGATTTGACAGCCCCGGCATATACCCAGAATAGCTTTACCCATTTTCAACATATTGCAGGTTAACTGCAGCTCAAAATAATCCCGGATAGGATTTACCTGCCCCAAATCTTTATGGGGCCACTCTCCCCAGAGAGCAGGATCAGCATCTCCTCCCCCGGTCAATACCAGAGCATCACAGATACTGGAATAGGATTGGATTATATCCTGCTGCTGTACGGCAGGCAGGATCAATGGCAGACCTCCGGCCTTGATTATAGATTCCACATAATATTCCCGCAGTACATAAGTGCTCTCTTCCAAGTCATAGCCAGTACTGAGCCCAATAAGCGGTCTCATTTAATCCCCCCCAATGAAAAAACAGGTTATCTTAGCAACCTGTTCTGTGTAATAATAAATTTATGTTTATGTATACGGGGTATCTAGTATATTGTTTACACATCGCTGAGACCTAGGCTTACCTCCAGGGCTTGATCTACAAAATTCATCATCTCTTCATCCAAAACCGCTATTCTCTGTTTCAACCTGGTTTTGTCTATGGTCCGAATCTGCTCGGCTAGTATTACCGAGTCTCTTTCCAATCCATATTGCTCAGCTTTAAGTTCAACATGGGTGGGCAGCTTGGCTTTGTTTATCTGGGATGTGATGGCCAAAACAATGGTAGTGGGACTGTACTGGTTTCCTATATCATTCTGTATTACCAGGACCGGCCTTATGCCTCCCTGTTCTGATCCTACTACCGGATTCAACTGGGCAAAATAAATTTCCCCTCGTTTAATCATATAATAATATCACTCCAACAATTTTTCTATGCAGGTGCTTAGAGCTTCATCCTCCAGTCCTGTATCTTCGCAGGCAATATTCAGGTTGATTTGTGCCATTTCTAAATAGCCTTTTTTCATCTGTTCTTTCATTAAATTTCTTTTTCGCTCCCCCAGATAAAACTTGATGGCTTCCCTGATTATTTCACTGCGATTTTTTGATTCAAGCGCAGTTACACAGTCCATCTCCAGCAATAGACTCTCTGGCACCGTTATTATGATTCTTTTGGACATTGGCAAAGCGAACACCCCCAGAATTAGATAGCTACCCGATATTTCTATTATATTGATAAGTAAGGTGACTCGCAAATCCAATAATTGCAATATAATGATGCTTTATACATAAATTCTGGGAACTCGCGAGCTGACTGAGCATACTATCTCATAATTTATAGTATTAGCTATTAGGGCCAGATCGTCTGCTGTTATACCATCTGCTTCGGTTCCAAAGAGAACTGCTTCATCTCCTTCGACAATATCTTCTCTCCCACCAATATCAAACATACACTGATCCATACATACCACACCTAAGGAATGAGCCTTCTTCCCCTTGATCATAGCCCAAGCCCGGTTGGAAAAAGCTCTGCTGTATCCATCGGCATAACCAATGGGGATGGTTGCCACCCAGGTATCCTGGCTGCAAATATGAGTGCGTCCATAACTCACTCCATGACCAGAAGCCAGTTTTTTTACCATGCTTATCCGGCTCTTTAATCTCATTGCCGGCTTAATCCCCAGGTTCATGCTCTTTTTCATAAAAGGAGAAGGATACAAACCGTATAAGACTATTCCTGCCCTTACCAAATCCAGATGAGTTTCGGGATATCTAAATATAGCAGCGCTATTGGCACAGTGCTGGAGTGGAATCTCAATTCCCCGGCTTGCCAGTTCCCGGTTGAAATCCTTGAAAGCACTATATTGTATCATGCTATAATCGTCATTTTCACTATCTGCTTCGGTAAAGTGGGTAAAAATGCCCTCCAGATTTATCCCCGGCAAGGCAGCTATTTCCTGGATAATGGTCAAAGATTCCTCCAGGGGAGCAAAGCCTATTCTACCCATACCGGTATCGATTTTAAGGTGAATATGGGCGGGCTTACCCAAAGCCTGTGCCGCTGCTGATAGTGACTGGGCAAAAGGAAGATCATAAACCGATGTCCTGATGCCATAGTTAACCACGATCTGGGCCAAGTGTCTGGGGATATAACCTAATACCAGGATAGTAGCTTTTACCCCATATTTGATTAATTGCATGGCTTCATCCAGAGTGGCTACGGCCAGAAAATCCACCCCTTCTTCCACACAGGTGCAGCTGATTTCCTTCATCCCATGGCCATAGGCATCTGCTTTTACTACCGCCATAATCCTGCTCTTTGGGCTGAGTACATTCCTTATACATTCAAGGTTATTCTTAATTGCCGCTAAATCTATTTCTGCCCAGGTTGGCCTCTTATTATCCATTATTCCTTACCATAGCTTTTAAAATATCATTACGGGTGATAATCCCTATCAATTTACCATGCCGTAGGACCGGTACCCGATTTATTTTTTTATCCTGCATAATTTTCACGATATTAGTGACCGGTTCATCTTCATCAACGCTGACTACTTTGGTGGTCATGGCATCTTTAACCTTGGATGCGGTATATTTCTTAAGATTATTATTAAAGCGCATAGTATTTTCCAAAAAGATGATGCTGTCAAAAAGGGTTATGTAAAAGGGAACCTTAAGTTCTCCGGCCTTTATTATCAGGTCTTTCTCACTGATTATACCTATTACTCTATCTTCTTCATCAACCACGGGTATACCGCTGATCTTGTTTTCCAACAGGATCCTGGCTGCTTTTTCCACCTTATCTTCTGCTTTTACTACCAGCACCTCACGGGTCATGATATCTCTCGCTCGTATATCCATTATCTCACCCACCTTATAGAATGATTATCTGATAAACCCTATTATTACTCAAAACTGGAGATTATATCCGGTATGGCCTCTATTAGATCCCCGGCTACTATTCCCCGTTCACCCTTTCTTTCCTTGCAGAAATCCCCAGCCCGGCCGTGGAAATATACTCCAGCCACTGCAGCCTCTTGCGGTTTCAAGCCCTGGGCAATCAAGCCCGTAATCATCCCGCACAGTACATCCCCGCTACCGGCCGTTGCCATGCCCGGGTTGCCGCTGGTATTAATATATATATTCCCAGTGGGATCGGCTATTACAGTTTTATTACCTTTCAAGACCAGAGTTACTCCCCAATCCTGAGCATAGCGGGTCGCTAGTTCAAAACGATTGGATTGTATCTCCTCAATGCTCTTACCGGTTAAGCGTGCCATCTCACCCGGGTGTGGGGTCAAAACTATGGGCACCTGCCTGTCTTTTAGAATTTCTGTATCCCCCTTCAGGGCATTAAGCCCATCCGCATCTATAAGCAGGGGAATACCCGAGCGTTCCAGTACAAAACGTATTACAGCATTAGCTTCCGGATAGCCTGACATACCCGGACCAATAACGCAGACCGAGGCCGTACCCAATAGGTTTTCAATAGCCGGCAGGGCTTCCAAAGATATTAAGCCTTGTTGGTTTTCTATCAGAGGGGCAGTCATAACTTCCATTAACTGAGAATCAACAATAGAAAGCAGCGATTCCGGCAGAGCAGCAGTTACCAATCCAGCCCCAATCCTGAGGGCTGAATAGGCGGCCATGATAACCGCCCCAGTCAAACCAGGAGAACCACCGATAACCAAAGCATGACCGTAGGAACCCTTATGGGACTCAGCAGGCCTGGGCTTGATTAAAGGTTTAATCATCTCCTCTTCGATTAAATTCTTCTTAAGCTTTTTGTCTTTTAGCAAGACTTCAGGAATGGAGATATCCACTACCTTTAAATTGCCGGTAAAATCCCGACCTGGCTCCAAAACAAGTCCCACTTTAGGTAAAGCAAAGCTTACCGTGTGGGTAGCCTTAATAGCCTCTCCATTGACCTTTCCGGTATCTGCTTCAATTCCCGAGGGCACATCTACCGCTACCACCGGCAGATTTCTGCAATTGACCATCCGGGCTACTCGAGACTCAAAATCATTCATACGGCCGTGAAATCCATTACCATAAATAGCGTCTACCACCAGATCCGCTGACAATAGTGAGAGCATCAATTGCTCCAGATCTTTTTCCTCCTGTAATTGATATATGTCAGTGCTTATTCTTTCCAGTATTCTGTAATTGGTTAAGGAGTCGGGGGATATCTCCTCGGGGAAAGCCATCAAAAAAGTCTTTACTTTTATTCCGGAGTTTATCAGGTGCCGGGCAATGACCAATCCATCCCCGCCATTATTCCCTTTGCCGGCCAGCACAATAACCTTTTTTCCTTTCCCTTCCGGAAGCAGTTCTTTAATTACTTCCACCGTCCTGATGCCGGCATTCTCCATTAATACTAGGCTGGGAATACCAAAATCATTAATGGCCTGATAATCGATTTCTCTCATTTCCTGGGAATTAGCCAACTTCAAAACTATCACCCCTTTGATGCAATTACAGCAGCCACTGCTTGTTTATCGGCGTGGGAGAGACTAACAGCAAGACCCTTGATCTCTGCCTGTCTGCTTTTCTCTTCAGCCCTTCCATGCAAACAGATTTCCGGCCGCCCATCCTGTTTTATAACTATTTCCACCTCTTGATATTTAATTCCCGACGAGAATAGGGGATGCAGTTTGCGAACCGCTTCCTTGGCAGCAAATCTTACCGCCAGGGATGGATAAGGATTAGTTTTACTCATACAATAGTCCAGTTCCTGAGCAGTAAAAACTCTGTGCAAAAAACGAGGAGTCCTTTCCACACTTTTCCTTACCCTATCAATATCAATTATATCTATACCGATTAGCATAGGCACCCTTCTTTTAGTTTATTACTAAAAATAATTCTACCATTTCTCCCCAGCTCTTAACCAGTGCAGGGGGAGGGAGTTATAAGGGGGAAGGCTGACTGAAGTATTTAACGCAATAAATGCAATATCCAGGTAGAAATAGCCAGATAAATGGATAAACCGGTAGCATCGGTTATGGAAGTAATCAGAGGATTGCTTGCTACTGCTGGATCCAGGTTCATTTTGGTCAATATAAAAGGCATCATTACTCCAATAATATTAGCTACCATTATGATAGTAATCATAGATATGCATACTATTATCGCAATTTCCATACCGCCCCTTATAATACCTAGTGTTGCAGCAGCCAACCCCATGGTCAGGCCCAATCCAGCCCCTACGCTCAGCTCTTTCAATAAGGTCATAAGCCATTGATTAGGTTCGATATCCCCGGTCCCCAGGGCACGCACCATCAAAGTTGCCGATTGAGCTCCCGCGTTACCTCCGCTACCTATAAGCAGGGGAATAAAAAAGGTTAAAGCTATAGTAGAAGCCAATATTTCCTGATAAGCAGCCAATAACTCCAAGGAAACCAGATTAACAAATACCAGGGCCAGGAGCCAGCCGATTCTCTTTCTATACAGCTCTTTTACTCCGGTTTCATAATAACTGTTTTTCAAGGGGGTTACTGCGGCCCCTTTGTGAAAGTCTTCCGTAGCCTCTTCTTCCGCTACGTCCATGACGTCGTCAAAAGTTACCACCCCCAGCAGTACTCCCTCTGAATCCACTACCGGCAGAGCTGACATATCATATCTGCCCATAGTATGAACTGCTTGTTCCCGGTCCTCAAAAGCAGATAAGCTGACAAAAGTGTGGTCCATAATCTCTTCAATTATGGTTTCCGGTGGATTAAAAATAAATCGCTGCAATTCCAGAGCATCCAATAGCTTCCAATTGGAATCCGTCACATAAATCACATTCAGGGTTTCGCTGTCCTCTTTACCCTTGGTTCTTATCTGCTCCAAACCCTGCCGGATACTCCAGTTCGGCCTTACTGCCACATAATTGGGTGTCATGATGCGGCCAATGCTTTCCTCAGGATAACCCATTAACTCCCGGGTCTTCTCCAATTCCTCAGGACTAAGGAGGTTCATCAGTTTCTGGGTAACCCGTCCCGGCAGTTCTTCGAATAAGTTGGTGCGGTCATCTGGCTCCAAATTGTGCAAGAGGCTGCGAGTTTCTTCGTCACTTAAGGCCGCCAACAGCGCATTGCGCTGCTCTTTCATAAGAAAAGTGAAAACTTCAGATGAAATATTACGAGGCAATAATCTAAATACAATAACTTGGTCTGCCTTATCCAATTCGAACAGGAATTCACCAATATCAGCTACCTGCCAGCTCGATAACTCTTCCCGCAGCTTGCTCCATTGCTTATTTGCTATCATTTCAAGCAAAGGCGATGTATCTAAATCCAGCAATGTCTTTCCTCCACCCATATAAAATCTAAATGCTGATAAGCCTGGCTGCTGTAAACATCTTCTCCGTAATTGAATACATATTGCTGGAGTATCCAACCATCAGCTTATCCTGTAGATTATAATACTCCAAACAGCTGGCACTGGAGATTATCTCCACCCCTCTTTTTTCTAATGATTTTAAGTATTCCAGTATTGGGGAACCTTCACTTACTAAAAAAACGCCGCTGTTAATTAGAATAATAGTAGCCGGAACACTTTCCAACCGGCTTATGGAATAAAACAGACTGTTCATCAGGCTGCTCCCCTGCTGATCATCTCCCCGCCCCAACACACTGCTGCCAACGAGCAATACCAGATTGGTATACATACTGATACTCAGACTGATGTTACTCACACTTTCTTCTTTACCTATATCGATATAGTAGCCGCCAAACCTGGTCTGCTCAGGGTTTAGAGCCTTGCTGTATACAGCATCACTTTTGGAGTCTGAACCAGCATCTGCTCCGGATGCTGCCCCACCCACGGGTTCAATCCTTTTGAATTTTGGATCCACTACATTGTTCATGGTCCTACCACTCCTCGCATTTGGCTCATATTTCCTATTTTATCATACCCTGACTTACCTTAAAGTATCATATTATCAATACTTTTCACAATAGATGGATAATCCACCAATTGATAATTTTAATCAATGGGCAGTAGGCCAGGACTATTTGCCAAATTCGGAATCACCCGGCTGTAAGAATAATCTGCTGGGAGCAGGAGGAAGATAATGAGGAAAGGCTTCACATCGAGTAAATTTAACTAGCATTCCCAATCCCTTTGAATTCAGGTAAAATTAACTAAGAGGGTTATAATTCCAACTTTAGAGGAAAGCAGGTGTCAACGAATTTGGTTTTTCAACCCATAGTTACCAAAAAGATATATGAAGAAATTGTGGATCAACTCAGGGATTTGATCGCCCGGGGAGAATTGAAACCAGGTCAAAAACTGCCTTCAGAGCGGGAGATGTCTGAATCCATGGGAGTTAGCCGGGCCTCAGTAAGAGAAGCTCTTACTGCCATGGAGGCCATCGGTATCCTGGACATCAGGCCGGGTGAGGGTACTTTTGTAAAAGAAACCAGCAGTCTGGAAACCTTTAAACCTCTGGCCTTCGTACTGGCGGTGGAGAAAAATCCGGGGCAACAGATGATGGAGGTTAGACGAGTCCTGGAAAGTGAATCGGCTGCCTTAGCCGCCCTGAGAGCAGATGAGGAACACCTGAGGAAAATTCAAAGCATCCTGCAACAAATGAAGTCCGTCGGCAACATCCAGATAGGAGTAGAATACGATTTAAAATTTCACTATGCCATTGCCGAAGCAACCCAAAACTCCATATTGCTCAGAATTATGAATACGGTAGCCGACCTCATGCATCATACTTTCCGTTTGGACCGGGAAAAACTCTTGTCAAGGAATAGCGATCAGATATATAGTGAACACGAGGCCATTTACCAGGCCATAATAGAAAGGAATCCCCAAAAAGCCAGGGAAAAAATGATTGAACATATCAATAACATAGAAAAGGGTATGGAACAAAGCTTTGAACTTGAAGGGGAAAGCTAAAAGAGGGGAAATCCCCCCCTTTTTTATCTGGATCTTTCAGAAGACCCTGAACTTCGAATTTTTTTTAGTTTAACCGCTAATCTGGTACCGGCTGTACAGCCCATAATTTAATAATACTTATCCGGATTTATTCAATCAGGCCCAGAGCTCGGTAGGTTGCTTCATCTACTATGCCACTGGGTTCCAGGCCATGCCAGACCTGGAAATATTTTACTGCCAGCTCAGTCATATTCCCAAACCTGCCATCGGCTCCATCGAATTCTACCCCCAATTCTTTAAGCCGGCTCTGAACATAAACCACTCTCTGTCCACTTGATTTCTTCTTCAACTCTACCGGTTTTATCTGCTCAGGAACCATTTTGCCGTCATTAACTATCTTTACCCGGCAACCCCAGGGAACCAAGGGGTAAAGCTTTTCCACATCCCGGTTAAACATACGGATGCATCCATGAGAAGCATAGGTCCCGATAGAACCTGGTTTATTGGTACCATGAATACCATATATGCCCCATGGTACATTCAGTCCCATCCAACGGGTGCCAAATCCATTCCCCCAGCCCATACCCTTGTGAATGACTTTCCACTCTCCCAGCGGGGTGGGTGTTTTAGCTTTTCCTACTGCCACCGGATATCTACATACCTCTTTATCGTCTTCATACAAAACCAGGGTGCGGTGAGCCACATCAATTACTATCAACATCCTCCCCTTTTCCCCTTGTTCATCAGCGGCACAAAGAGAATCCCCTTCTTCTGAAGCCAATAATGCCTGCCAGACTGCCTCATTTACTATTCCATCTGCTTTCATACCGACTGACAGTTGAAACATGCTTATTGTATTGCTGGTAGTTTTATCAAATACTCCATTGGGCTCTATGTCATACCCCATCTCTTTCAACCGGGCCTGAACCAGCCATACGGCTTCACCCTGCAAAGGAACCTGGGCCAAATAAAGGGTCGGATAATCCGTATTGTCAATTATCTGAACACTTGCTCCTGCTCTGTCGCTACCCGGGATAAAAAGCAAAAAAGCAGCTAGAATCGAACAGAAAATTAATCTCTTCAACAAGCTTTCATCTCCCATCTTTCATATTTACTCCATGGCCGGGGCTTATCAACAGCTATGAGATTAGGATTTCAGTCTATACTAAAGACCGCCTTAAACCCATCTTTTCAAGTGTTGCTGCCAGCTTACGCGGTGCGCCTTTTAGAAATATCCTGTTGATTATTTGCCTTCGCCCGGAGCCCTAAGCTCAAGCCTTGGTTCCCATGAAGCAACTCTCAAGTTGTTAAGCATAGCAGAAAACTGCAACGAAAGCTTTGCTTGATAAAGAACCAAGCATTTAAAAGAAGCAGGGATTCGTTTCACCTCGTTATAGCTTTCCATTTAGGCCTTAAATTAATGCAATAAGTTAAGCAAGGAGCCAGGCCCCTGTTTAACTTATTTTGCTGTTAAATTCATCCAAATTGCTGATGGGGGGCAAACAGGTATTGTTCTCGCATAGGTAAACCGTAGCCCGATCATTTATTTTTTTCATTTCCTGAACATATGGAATGCCCTCTAAAAAAGCCGTCTGCTCATCTTCCTTAAACAACACCAAGGTCCGGGGCAAATAACTGTGGTTGATTTTATCCAAGAAAGCCTTGCTGTCGGGGTCCTTCCTATCCCCTACTATTACTATCTCCTGGCCTGGATGAAAGTAAGTGAGGGCGGCAGAGAGGAAGAAAGTATAGGCAGCCGGCTGTTCTTTAACCCGACCATAAAAGAGCTTTAGAGCCTGTTCAGCTTTGTTCTCCAGGGTAATATCACCGCTAATGCGACCCAAACGCAAGAAATTCATAATGCAAAGGGAATTACTCGATGGGATAGCCCCATCATAGACCTCCTTGGGTCTGGTCAATAAAGGTTCAGCATCCTGGCCGTAAAAGAATACCCCACCTTGATCATGGTCCCAGAAATACTCTATCACTTGCTGATTCAATTCCTGGGCAATTTCCAGATAACTGCTATCAAAACAGCTCTGATAGATCTCCAACATAGCCCACACCATACAAGCGTAGTCCAAGGCATAAGCTGGATAAAGAGCCTGTCCGTCCCGGTAGCGAGCCAATAGTCTGCCGTCTGGCCTTCTCATTTTATTCAAGATAAAGGCGGCGGCTCTTTGGGCTGCCTGCAGGTAATTGGCATCATTCAGTACTCGAGCACCAATAGCCAGGGCGCTTATCATCATGCCGTTCCATCCCGTCAACACCTTGTCATCCTTGTGAGGGTGTATCCTTTTTTCCCGGTGATTAAACAATATCGCTCTTGACCCTTCGATCTCTTTCCTTTCTGTTTCATCAATTAAGCCATGAATCAGATTGGGAATACTCCGGCCTTCGAAATTGCCCTTTTTACTTATATCATAGATTTGGCAAAAATCTTTCCCCTTCTCCTCACCCAGGACGGAGATGATCTCTTCTTTCTTCCATACATAAAACTTGCCTTCCACCCCTTCCGAATCCGCATCTTCGGCTGAAAAGAATGCCCCCTCCCTTGAAGTCATATCCCGCAAAATATATGTGAATATCTCCCGGGCTACTCTGGCATATAGCTCTTTTCCGCTGGCCTGATAGGCTTCCAGGTAGACAATGGCCAGAAGTGCGTTATCATATAGCATTTTCTCAAAATGGGGAACCAGCCAGTAACGATCGGTAGAATACCTGGCAAAGCCAAAGCCTATGTGATCATATATCCCCCCCTGGTACATGGATTGCAGGGTCTTTTCCACCATCTCGAGAGCCTGGGCTTCCCCTTTCAACTGGTAATAACGCAGGAGAAACAACAGGTTATGGGGAGTGGGAAACTTAGGCTGGCTGCCAAATCCACCATATACCCGGTCGAATTTGGCGGCAAGCTGGGTATAAGCCTTATCCAATATATCGTCTGATAGTTCAGGAGATACAATATTTTCGTCCAGGGTCTTAATGTAAGCGCTGATATTATCACTGGAATGAATCAGCATATCTCTTTCATGAACCCAGAGCTCATGTAACTTAGCCAAAACCTGCATAAGACCGTTCATCCCCTGGCGGCTGTGCTTGGGCAGGTAGGTAGCTGCATAGAATGGTTTCTTCTCCGGGGTCATAACGATAGTTAAAGGCCAGCCTCCGTGCCCGGTTAGAGCCTGGCATACATCCATATATATAGTATCAATATCCGGTCTTTCCTCCCGGTCAACTTTTATCGAAATAAAGTATTGGTTTAAAAGATCAGCTACCTCTTGATCTTCAAATGACTCCCGCTCCATCACATGGCACCA